>JAJYGT010000131.1:35212-52064 GCA_021785005.1 Actinomycetes bacterium | reverse complement strand
TGGTTCTGTTGATCATTTCTCCCACTCACGCTATGGGATCTTACGGATATGAAGCCCAGAGACGGCTCCGACGGAGTCCTTCGGTGGATTCAGGCTAAGTGCGCTTGCAAATGGTCGAGCTGGCTCGGCACTTTTAAACGCAAAAGCAATGCAAATGCTACAAGGGAGGTTTGAACCTGGCTTTAAGGTCAATTTACAAATTAAGGATCTTGACATAGTTTCGGCGTTTGCTCGCTCAAAAGGCATCGCAATGCCCGTCATGTCGCAGGTGCTACAACTTTTCATTGCGCTCGACGCTTCTGGCGGAGGTGAACTTGACCATTCAAGCATTGTGCAAGCAATTCGAGGACTTCGATCCCTCCCGTTGGTTTAATGGGGTTCGATTCATAAATCAAAACGACTGGCGAATTGAGAGCTACTCCACTATTAGAACGGCATCCTTGAACTACATGATCGTTAGCGCATAGCTGGCGCAAGTTCCTTTCGTCTCCTTTCCCTCGCCTTTGTGAATTAAGATCAATTTAATTTATAACATAGTTTGACCAATGCCATAAAGGATAAGCTAGAACTTATGGGGACACTAAACATAGAAAAGTTTTTGCCCAGATGTACACTCAGCAACATGATCCAAAGAGATCCGCTAGCTTCAATTAGCTACCTATGTTCCCAAGATGGACTGAAATCACTTCGCCAACTTGACTTGGCTAATTGGACACAAACGACACTTGTACCTGAGCTGCCAATGGCGCGAACTTATCCAAATTCAATTGGAAAAATCGCGTGGAGTTCAAACAAAAAATCTGTCTTTTTCGTTGATTGCAACAACGCATTATCTCAGGTCGACCTCAATTCGGGAACAGTTGTCAATTTTAGGTTGGATGCGCCTGTGACCGAAATTCACACATTGTCTAATCGATCCGCATTAGCTGTTACATTTGATAATCAGAAAATTGCTCTAATCGAACCGGGGGACAATAACCCAAAAACGGAAATAATTTTTGGATCCGCTGGCAACTTGGATCTTTTTGTGGGTGATCTAAGTGTCGTCGACGACCTAGTGGCTACGCGTATGTGGTCGGATTCCACCATGCCGTGGTATTTCTCGGAACTTTTGGTTCTCGACGTTTTCGGCTCGATAGTGTGGAAATACTCGAACCCCAATCACATGATTTCTCAACCTCGCTTCTCACCGGACGGTCAACGTTTAGCTTTCGTTTCGTCACATGAGGGGAATTTGGGCATATATATTGTGGATCGATCGTGGGGAAAACCCCAGCTTGTAAGCGACAGTATCTACGACTATTCCAATATCGACTTGGGATTTGGACAAAAGAGCTACTGCTGGACATCAACATCGACCAACCTTTGCGCAAACCGTAGCGAAAATGGATTCGGCAGATTTCTCTACCTCGATGTTACCCAAAACCAAGCACCGATCGAAATTGCCAAAGGTTTTGTTGACTCACCAATTTGCATTCAAGATCACGTAATCGGTGTACGTTCAGGTGCACGGACGCCCGCAGAATTGGTAGCCTACGATCTAACGAGTATCTCGCCGAACCCAAGGAAGCAAAAAACCCGTAAACTAGTAATTGAGTCACTTCATGAAAGTGCTCTTCTTGGTGTTCCTTTGGGTGAACCAGAGATAAATACCTCGCCCAGCGCAATTGACGAATTTGCAACCACCGGACAAAACGCAACTGTCATCTCAAGGATTTTCAAAGAACAACATCCATTTGTGAAGGGCACAATTGTTATGCTCCATGGAGGTCCTGTTGACCAAACTCAAGTGCGGTTTGTTCCACGCATTGCGTATTTGGCGGCCTTAGGCTACCGAGTTGTAAATATCGATCCCCGTGGCACCACCGGTTACGGCATTGGATATATAAATTCACTATCAGGTAAGTGGGGCCAAGCAGATCTCGCCGACGTTGAGAATGTAATCAACGATTTGCTCAAAAGATCACGAATTCAATCACCTATATTTGCGATGGGAGGCTCGGCTGGAGGATTTCTAGCACTCAAATTGGCTGCGAGCTCCAACGTGAGCATTCAAGGTGTGATTGCTTCGTATCCGGTTGTCGACGCAGATGAACTCGCAAAAAATACTCATCGTTTTGAGAAGAGCTACACCAACATTTTGCTTGGCAAAAACGTATTGGAGAACTCGACCCATCAAACGAAATCACCGATCGACGAGATTTCAAACATATCGTGCCCGATACTATTGTTCCACGGTGACAGTGACGAGGTCGTTCCGATCGATGCTACCAAAACCTACGTTGAGCGTCTCAAAATAGCTAATAAGGATGTTCAATTTGTCGTATACCAAGGGGAGGGCCACGGCTGGGGAAACAAAGACACCCTACAAGACGAGCTCACTAAAATTACAGACTTCATCGATGGTATCACAAAGACACTCGACCACTAAACAACTTGCTTTAACAAAGATGGCATCCTAGGAAATGTCTTCGAGACTCAACCCCTTGGTCTCGGGGAAAAAAGCTATCAAAATTGGGACTAGAAATATCATTCCGACAAATAAAAAAGCGATGGACGATCCAAGCGAATAAAAACTCGCCCAGTATCCCACCAGAGCAACACCCACTATTGAACCTATTCGCGCCCCTACTGTAACCAGACCGCCACCCATACTACGAGATTGAGTTGAAAACAATTCGGTTTGGTACACACCCAGACTTGGAACAATTGCAGGTATAACCGCTGATCCAACAATCGTCCAAACCCAAAGCCCTAATCCCGCAGATATAAACCCCATCGCTATTCCACCGCCGCCAACGATAATCGCGACGACACCTACAACTTTGCGACCCTTTGTCTCGGCCAAACGACCGCCAAACACGAGCCCAAGTACTCCAGGGACATTCGTGAGGATTACAAACATTCCAATTTCAGCCGCTGAAAGGTGTCGCTCTACCCGCAAATACTCGTTACGAAACTGGGTCGTCGGGATTAAAAATGCATTCGTGACGAACGAAGCCACAGCCAATACAGCCATTCGCGCCCTCGTCGTCATTGGAACGGATATGGTTTTACTCAAATTTACGGAGGCAGTTTTTAAAGCCTGAAAACGTTCTGTATCGGTCAGTCCGGAACTTAGCACCATTCCATATATTCCCAGAGGTAATGAAACCGCGTATAAAATCCTCCACGACCAGTCAGTAAATCCGGCAATAGGCAATAAGACGTCGCACAAACCTGCACCGATAGCTGCGCCAAACACCATTAGTCCAATACCCCAAGCGCGCTGGCGCGGCGAGACCGTTTCTGCCACTGAGACCGTGATAAGGACTCCAATTGCCGCGGTGGAGCCCTTAGCCAACACCTGAAGTATCCCCAATGTCGCCATATTTGGCGCCACGGTCGATAAAAGTGAAAAGAAAGTTCCGAGCACAGTTCCAATCTGGATAATACGTACCCGTCCCCGTCGACGCACAAAAACCAGCAGCAGCAGACCAAACACAATATCAAAGCGGCTTAACAGAAGCACCAGTGTTTGATCTCGCAAATTCGCATGAAATTCGTGTGCCGAAAAAGTCAAAGTCTGGCCAAGTAGAGTAGCGAAATATGCCGTACTAATCGAAATCATTAACAGCCGCACGAGCGAGCGAGCAACGGAATTATCCAAGATATCCGGCGGAAGCCATATCGGTATTTCAACCTCCGGGTTGATATCTCTTAGACGTGTCCTAAGCGCGCGACCAACCAGTGATCCAAAGCCAAAGAGATCTACTTTGTAGTGAACGCTTTGCCTGACCACAAAAGTGGCAGAATCGGCGTTAGGCTCGAAATCCACCTCCCGGCAATAGTTGGATACAATACCACGTTTCATACTAAAACAGCCTGGTGAATCGGGTATTTCTATTTCGGAGACAAGCCCGCCACGTTTGGGCTCAAATATCGAATTAACCTGATCCGATGTAAGGACGAGCTCATCGCGCAATATAAACGTCTTAGACATCTCATCCTTGCAAAAATAGGCAACCGATCACAGGCGCACACGCGACACCGACTGATATAACCTAGACTATCCATTGATGAAAACATGCCCTTCTTACTTGCCACCAATTTCGATTAAGTTCGAGGTGAGATGACGTTGGGTTTGAAAGATTCCAAAGCCACAGCGGGAGATCACTTTAAAGTAACTGGTGGCAATCCGCTGTTTGGTGAATTCGTCGTTCAAGGTGCGAAAAACGCAGTGTTAAAGCAGATGGCCGCCACTATTTTAGCTTCTGGGGAGCATCATCTCTTTAACGTGCCAAAGATCCTGGACGTCGAAATCATGGCAGAACTTCTCGAGTCAATGGGTCTTACTTGTCAATTTGAAGAAGACCACCATGTCGTAATTACCACGCCGGCACCAGATGACATTCGCCCGTTTGCAGATTACGAATTGGTAGAAAAAATAAGAGCTTCAGTTACAGTGCTAGGTCCTTTACTAGCCCGCTTAAAGGCGGCAACTATGTCCCTGCCAGGCGGCGACGATTTTGGTCACCGACCTATCGATATCCACCTGAACGCCCTGAAATCTCTAGGAGCGACGTTTACTACCTCACACGGTTATATTGAGGGCAAGGCAAGTCGTCTCGACGGAACGACGATAGTGTTGGACTTCCCAAGCCATACAGCCACTGACAACATAATGATGGCAGCGGTGCTAGCCAACGGAACGACGACTATCCACAATGCCGCTCGCGAGCCCGAAGTAATCGACCTGGGTTCAATGCTCAACTCCATGGGCGCAGCGATTACTGGACTTGGAAGTTCCATCTTGAGAATCGAAGGTGTGCCGATTTTAAAGCCAGCTAATTATCGAATCATACCGGATCGCATCGACGCTGCTACCGCTATCGCCGCGGTTATTATGAACAAAGGAAATGTGTTTATAAGACACGGAGTTATCCGTCATATGGACATGCTTTTGCGCAAATTAGCTGGAATCGGGGTAAATATTCATCCCGATAATAACGGTTTCACAGTATGGGTCAACAAACGCATTGACGCAGCGCAAATTGCAACGCTGCCGTATCCTGGTATCGCCACTGACTACCTTCCGCTTCTAGTAGCCGCAATGTCAACTGCAAACGGTGAGTCTATAGTGACAGAAAATCTTTTTGAAGGACGATTCAAATACGTGGATGAACTCCGAAGACTTGGAGCGACAATGGCGATACACGGGCACCACGTCGTAATCAAAGGGGTTGAAAATCTCCAGGGCGCGCCGGTTAAAGCTACAGATATTCGAGCGGGCGCAGCGCTCTTGGTAGCTGCAACATCAGCTGATGGCGAGTCCAAGGTATTGGGTACAACTCATATTCAACGGGGATACGAAGACTTCGTAACCAGATTTGGTGATCTCGGCGCCAAAATCGAATTAGTCTCAAATGAAAATTCATGCTGAGTAAGAATTCATGAATACAAGTTTTTTAAGTCAACAGCGCAATTTAGTATATGCGACAAGGTCTAAAGCGATTGCTAGGTAATCAAATGGATGAGCATCCTATGGACTATTTCACATACCACAGCCAACCGATTAAGCAGCACTTATTTTGTCCCAACTTGTGCATCAGACGTGACTTAATACAATTACCATGACCACCTACACCAACAACGAACACAATTAGATGTTACCTGGGGATGCCACAACGCTATTCAAACTGGCGCAAGCTGGAGATCGAGCATGTCTCGCTCGGGCAATTTCTCACCTAGAACGAGGCTCTGCTATTGGAGCGCAGCTTAGTTCGATCGCGCTTGCTACCAAAACTCTTCCTTACTCGATTGGTGTTACAGGTGCGCCTGGATCAGGCAAATCAACGCTTACAAACTCTCTAATAAAATTCGTACGCGACCAGGGGAGCCAGATCGCCGTGCTAGCAGTAGATCCTTCATCGCCATTTAGTGGAGGAGCAATCCTTGGTGACCGTGTAAGGATGCAAGAGCACAGTCTCGATCCGATGGTTTATATTCGTTCGATGGCAACACGTGGACATCAAGGTGGCCTCGCCGTGTGCGTCCCAGAGGCGATAAGGCTTCTTGGAGCAGTCAATTTCGCATTTGTGATAATCGAAACTGTCGGAGTCGGACAGGTAGAAGTAGAAATCGCAAATGAAGCCGATACCACGGTCGTGGTAGTAAATCCGGGGTGGGGAGATGCCATTCAAGCCAATAAAGCCGGGCTGATGGAGATCGCCGATATTTTTGTCATCAATAAGTCCGATCGACCTGGTGCAAAAGAAACGCGACGCGATTTGGAAAGTATGCTAGACATGTCTCGTATTGGCTCTTATCGACCCTCGATTATTGAGACCACTGCCATAAGTGACCAGGGTACGCCAGAGTTGTGGAAATTGATTCTCGAACACCGCGATGTTCTATCAAACAATGGCGAACTAGAAAAACGACGGCAACTTCGAATGCGCACGGAGCTCAAGCGCTCGCTCGAAGCTTTAGTACGCGACAAGGTTGAAGCAGCTTTAGAACTCCCCGAGTTTGACGAATCGATTTCAAAACTATACAATCAAGATGAGACGCCATCAAGCCTCGCCTTAGACATATTCAAAAAGCTATTTCAAAACAAATGAAGCATCAAATACGTCTAGTATCTACAGCGTGAAAAGCGATAAAGTATGGTGAACTGTATTAGGTGTCAATAAATTCAGGCTTGAAATCTCATGAACTAATCTTGGGAAAACGAATCCTTTACCCATTGGACTCCATTGCGCTTTAGCCCCCGACCAAGGAGAGTACATGAACTGGGAATTTGTTGACCTAAATCAATTTGAATCCGACGTCGCAGTGATCACGCTAAAACGTCCCAAGGCAAATGCAATATGCCAAGAAATGTTAGACGAACTATCTGAAATCCTCGATCAGTTACACAAAGAGCCGCCTCGCGTAATCATTGTATGGGGCGGAAACAAAATTTTCGCTGCCGGGGCAGATATCACCAAATTCAACGGGCCCACCCAGGCAAAACATATCGGTAGTTTATTTCATAAGACCCTAGACAAGTTGGCAAACTTTCCAAGACCAACCATCGCTGCTATTGCAGGATACGCACTTGGTGGTGGTTGTGAGCTGGCGCTGGCCTGTGACTTTCGAGTCTGTGCATCCGAGGCAAAAATAGGTCAGCCTGAAATTCTACTAGGTATCATTCCAGGCGGAGGTGGGACCCAGCGATTACCACGACTAATTGGTACATCTAGGGCAAAAGAACTTATATTTTCCGGTCGTCAAGTAGATGCCAATGAGGCTTTTTCGATTGGCCTTGTCGACAAGATTGCAAAATCGGGCGAAAACGTATTCGACGCCGCAATGAACTGGGCTAGTGAACTTTCCAAAGGTCCAACCTTGGCAATCGCCCTAGCTAAGAGAGCTATTGATCAAGGTGTCGAAACCAACATTCATGCAGGATTAAATCTCGAACTCGAACTCTTTACCGAATCCTTTACCTCAAATGACGCAAAATCGGGTATTGAATCATTTCTAAAAAACGGACCAGGTAAGGCGACATTTACTGGAACTTGATAATGCTCCACCTTTATGCTGGGGTAGCCTACCTTCAAATCTCTAATCGAATTCTTGTCATGAATTAGCTACTTACGCGCAAACCCAATTCGAAATCATTGATCATGAGCTCGTTCTTAGGTGTAACTTGAATCAAATAACCAAATGAACCACCTACTTTAGTATCGAACTCAACCCGGTAAAGATTGACTTCGGTAGGGTCGCCTGGAGTACTATCACCTTCAAGCTCTCGATTACTCATGTACGACCCTGTGAAATTTGCTTCGATTGCCTCGAAGCTAACAAAATCAGTTCCGCCAGGAACGACTGGACCATACAACACCTCAACTTTAAGATCGTGCGCATGGAATCCAGCACTACTTACCTCAATATGGAGCTCATGGGTCTGCGACTCAGCAAAATCGGTAGTTGTTGTGCCAGTTGAATCTGGTTGGTTTGGCACGACGTCAAAAGAATAGATATGAACGCTACGGAATTTCTCGCACGTTGCATTCTTCCAATCGACCAACTTCTTTAAGTCCACATACTTCTTGCCAAATAATTTTGACGCACGTCTAGCCAGTGGCACATAGTAATCATCCGTGTAATCTTTTACCATACGAGCGCCGGAAATAAAGGGCACAAGACTGGCCATGGAATATCTCACCATTTCGTACCAGTTGACGCGATTTCCTGCCTGATCACGTCGGAAATAAAGTGGAATCAGCTGTTCTTCGAGCACTGAAAACAACGAAGAAGCCTCAAAAGCATCGATCTCTTCGTCACTTAGATCGTTTGGAGCACTTTCAGGAGCAAAGCCATTTTGTCCGTCGTAACATTCTGACCACCAACCGTCTAAGATGGAACAATTCAAAGTCCCGTTCATCGCGGCTTTCATTCCCGAAGTACCTGATGCCTCAAGCGGTCTCCTGGGAGTATTTAACCAAACATCACAACCTTGGTAAAGAGCTCGCGCCAATGCCATGTCGTAATCTTGAACGAACATAAATCGATCACTCACGCCGTTTTCGCGGGCAAATTCTACGATATCATGGATCAACCCTTTGCCGGGATCATCGGCTGGATGGGCCTTCCCAGCAAACAAAAAGGTAACCGGTCGATCTGAATCTCGCAATATTCTAAGTAACCGTTCTTGATCCCTTAAAAGGAGAGTCGCGCGCTTGTAAGGCGCGAATCGTCTAGCAAATCCAATAATCAAAGAATCCACATTAATAGGTGCGTTTGAGCTATTCGTACCATAAGTAAACGTCGAAGTAGCACCGAGCTTTTTACGGCGTTCAATCTCTTCAACGAGGCGTACTTTGCCAGCGCGTTTAGCCACAGCAATATCTAGTGGATTGACAGATATCAATCGATCATATTCTTTTGCATCAGCTTCAGGCCACGAATCCAGCAAGGTCTTTGAAAGCAGCTCATCCATCTCAGAGCTTGTCCAACTCCTCGCGTGAACTCCGTTGGTAACATGTCCAATTGGGATCTGTGATACATCCAAACTTGGCCAAAGCGAAGAGAACAGATTCTTCGAAACTCCTTCATGATCTCGCGATACAGCATTGGCTTTGCCCGAAAGGCGGAGGCCTAGGTGTGCCATATTGAAGTTGGATCTATCGTCACCACTGTTCGCTGATCCGTATTTGAGGAACTCGTTAAAGTCCAGTCCAATTGAAGCTAAGTATGGGCCAAGGTATTTCTCCATCAGTCCAACTGGGAATTGATCAATGCCGGCAGGAACTGGCGTATGGGTAGTGAACATGGTCGTAGCTCTAGTCGCTTCCGTCGCTTGAGCAAAGGTCAGCCCGTCTTTCATGAAGCGTGATATCCGCTCAACTGTCAAGAATCCAGCATGACCTTCATTCATATGGAACACGTCCGCATTGATCCCTAGCACCCCAAGTGCCCGCACTCCACCTATGCCTAGCAAAATCTCTTGAGCTAAACGATGTTCCAAATCGCCGCCGTAAAGCCTGTCGCTTACATTGCGCATCGGCAGTTCGTTGCTCTCAAGATCGGTATCTAAGAGGCACAGCTTAATTCTCCCTACGGTAACGATCCGAATGGCTACATTCAAGGTCTCGTTAGCGAAAGGCATCGAAAATCTATGCTCAGGATTATCTGATACAAGTCGATCCATGTCCGGATCATGAAAATAACTTTCGACCTGCCAGCCATCTGATCTAATGGACTGTCCAAAATAACCGTCGCGATAATAGAGCCCCACTCCCACGATCGGAACTCCTAATGAAGAGGCAGATTTCAGATGATCCCCAGCCAAGACACCAAGGCCGCCTGAGTACTGAGGCAAAGATTCAGTGATTCCAAATTCAGGCGAAAAATACGCAACTGTGAAATCGTCCTTTGGGTATGTAAGTTGAAAATACCCACTCGCCGTCTTATGTCTTTCAAGGTCGGCGGCAATTTTATTCATTTGTTCGACAAAGCGCGAATCCTTGGCAAGCTCTTGCAATCGACTCCGAGCAACGCGATCCAACACAGCTGCTGGGTTTCGCTTGGTTGACTCCCATAATGTAGGGTCTATCCAACGAAACAATTCAGCTGAAGGCACGTGCCAACACCATCTCAGGTTCTCTACGATGTCGCCCAGAGGAGCAAGCACATCGGGCAATGCCGAACCAACGCTAAATATATGCGAAGCTTTCATGACCTTAACCTTATGGGTAGTTTTACATTTCTAGGTGCATACAACATTTCAGTCAGGTAACAAAATCGCCGTCTTTGCATTGTGTTTGCGATATCAACGAACGCTGCCACCCTATTAAAGTCTAAGTTCATTGCTACTCTAACAACCCAGTTTGCGCTAGCTTCTTAGAGCTAGGCCAACAAACAAACCGTCGATTTCAAAGAAATTACCCAATTCAACTGAAATCTAAATTTAGCAAATCGGTGAAACCATCGTGCACAGAATATTTTTCCCTAAAACTTAATCGTCTCAACATAGGTGCCAAATACTTCAGTGAGCAATCCAACAATTTCTCCAACTGTAGCACGAGCATCGACGGCTCGCAACAATGCTGGCATAAGATTCACTTGTGGATCCGAAGCATCTTGTTTAAGCTCGCTCAAGCGAAATGCAACCTGGTCAGAGCTACGCTGTAACTTTACCGACTTTAACCGTTCAAGTTGATTACGTTCTACTTCAGGACCAATGGCAAGCGTAGGTATCTTGTCTGTGTCATTGCCTTCAAAGTAATCATTCACCCCAACAACGATTCGTCTTTTTGAAGACACTTTTTTCTCAAAAAAGTAAGCGGAATCGGCGATCTCATTTACAAAAAAACCATTTTCAATTCCCTCATATACCCCATCTAGCATCGATCCCTTGCCTAGCTCACTAATATGAGCTAGCACTTCTTCAACTCTTTCCTGTAAACCATCGGTCAAAGCTTCGATGAAATACGACCCCCCGAGGGGATCTATTACGTTCGCAACACCACTTTCATGCGCTATAACTTGTTGTGTACGCAACGCAACTCTCGCAGCACGATCTGTAGGAAGAGACAGCACTTCGTCCATAGAATTTGTATGCAGCGACTGTGTGCCACCAAGAACACCCGCTAACGCTTCGAGAGTAGTTCTGACAATATTTACTTCTGGCTGTTGCGCGGTCAAAGAAACTCCAGCTGTTTGCGTATGAAATTTCAACTGTAGCGATCGTTCGTTAGTTGCTCCGTAACGATCGCGAAGCCACGTAGCCCATATCCTTCGACATGCTCGATATTTGGCGATTTCCTCGAAGAAATCAATATGAGAATTGAAAAAAAATGACAATCTTGGAGCAAAGTCGTCTACATTTAGACCAGATTGCCTCGCCGCCTCAACGTACGCAAAACCATTGGCAAGAGTAAAAGCCGCTTCTTGGATCGCAGTCGAGCCCGCTTCCCTTATGTGATAGCCAGACACCGAAACAGTATTCCATTTAGGCATCTCAGCTGCACAATAACGTATCGTGTCGGTAACTAACCTCATCGAAGGTCGTGGAGGGAAAATGTACTCCTTCTGAGCTTGATACTCTTTGAGGATATCATTTTGAATCGTTCCGCCCAAGCGAGATCTCGAAATCCCTGACAACTCAGCAGTCCTTATGTATCCCGCCAATATTATGGCCGCAGGACCATTGATTGTCATTGATGTCGTAACACGCGACAAGTCAATACCATCAAACAAGTCAACCATATCGTCGAGAGTGTCAATGGCTACGCCGCACTTGCCAACTTCTCCCAAGCTTTTTGGATCATCGGAATCGCGACCCATCAACGTCGGCAAATCAAACGCGGTTGAAAGACCAGTTCCACCAGAACTAAGTATCTCTTTAAATCGCCGATTTGTGTCGATTGCAGTTCCAAATCCAGCAAACATTCGCATCGTCCACATTTTTGAACGATACATCGAAGGATACACCCCACGGGTATAAGGAAACTGCCCCGGGAACTCTTGGTCTGGATCAATTAATCGCGTACCATCAGCAAGATTGTGAGTTTTGAGGTAAAGTGGATCAATCTGGACCCCAGATAAAGTATCGAAATTGTCAGTCCGCATCGCAGCTTCACTGAACTGATCTTTCCAATTTCTGTAAGGGTCCATGGGCAGAGCTTAGGCCAATTACAAAACAATTCGCAACCCGGTTGGGGGATTGATCCATCGAGAAGAAAGTAGACTGTAAAATTTGCACGAAAATTCCACTATAAAGGGTATCTTCTTTGACATGAGCAACCAAGAATCATTGGACAGAAACTTAGCACTAGAACTTGTTCGTGTTACAGAATCCGCAGCGATTGCGGCATCGGCTTGGATGGGCCGCGGAGATAAAAATGGCGCGGACGGCGCCGCGGTAGAGGCTATGCGAGCCGCATTACGTACAGTTGCCATGGACGGCGTTGTCGTCATCGGCGAAGGTGAAAAAGATGAAGCACCCATGCTCTTTAATGGTGAGAGAATAGGTGACGGCAGCGCCCCAAGAGTAGACATCGCAGTTGATCCAATAGAGGGAACCACACCAACCGCTCTAGGACGAGGAAATGCACTAAGCGTTATTGCCCTGTCCGAGGAAGGATCGATGTTTGACCCAGGTCCCTGTGTATATATGGAAAAGCTTGCTGTTGGTCCCGAAGCAAAAGGACATGTAAGCATTGAGTGGTCTGCAAGTGAGAATCTCAAAGCGGTGGCAAAAGCAAAAGGAATTCCGGTTTCAGAAGTAACTGCGGTCATACTGGATCGAGATAGACACAGTGCGCTAATTCAAGAAGTGCGCGAAGCTGGCGCACGCATCCGCCTAATTAGTGATGGCGACGTCGCAGCAGCAATCTCTACCGCGTGGGAATCATCGGGCGCTGATATTTTACTAGGAGTTGGCGGAACCCCTGAAGGGGTTGTTGCGGCTGCAGCTCTACTCAGCATGGGCGGCGAGATTCAGGGTCGCCTCTGGCCTCGAACGGAACAAGAAAGAAATTTGGCAATTGCGGCCGGCTACGACGTGACCAAAACTCTCTACACAAGCGACCTGGTAAAAAGTGACAATTGCTTTTTCGCAGCTACAGGAATCACGGATGGTGAGTTACTTCGCGGTGTCCATTTTAATGCAAAAGGCGCAATTACTCAATCGTTGGTAATGAGATCCAAGTCAGGAACTGTGAGGCAGATCGAAGCGAGGCACAATTTTGCCAAGCTAAGTGTATACGCGTCAATTCCTTACGTCCAAAATCTTCAAAATTAGTTCATTTTCTATTGGGAGTCCTCCTCGTGCATCGAACATGCGGAGGACTCTTTCAAATCCCTCGCCAATTTGCACCTGATTTCTTGTTATCAGTCTTAGGGTACGAATGCCACGGATCTTTAATCTGTAGATAATTTCATCCAGCAAAATACTTGAATGTCCAAATTCTCTAACTGAGGGTTCTACCCATATATAGTCCAACCAGGCGACAGCATCTGAAATCAAAACAACACCCGCACATACCAATTTGGCTCCATGGTATCCAAGTGTGACCTCGCTATTCGTGGCGTCAATACCTAGAGCTATGTTCGAATTTCCATACGCACTGTAGCGCAATTCCAAATCATGCTCACTCAGCGCGGCAGCTAGCCAGCTACCGGCAGCACCTGCCAAGAAAAAAGTAACCTGCAATCCCCCAGCATATCTCGGGCGTTTAGACGAGAAAGAAGCCGCTAAATATCGTTGCCAAACACCTTTTGAATCCTGGAGCATTAAGGTAGCTTCGTTGACACTAAATTCCGCTTCGATTCCTTGCAGTAGCTCAATCGCAGGCTCAATTAGCGAATCGGGAGCACCGTCATATATTGTTACATGGGGCACATAATCGCGCACCGGCAATCTGGGATCTAATGCGCCACGCAAAAGCTTCTCCAGGTGAAGCAAATTATTTGATTTTCTCACTTCTAAAAACAAAACGTTATTGTTTTGCTCAAAAGTACTAACCGATCCAAGGGATACGTCAAAAGGTTCAACACCCGAACACAACAAACGGTCTAACCGATATACAAAGTCCTCAAAGTCACCAATTGAGACGTTTAATGGCGGAACTAAGGTAATGTGTGGTTCAATCTGTTCTATCTGAGGCGAACCAATCGCGGTTCGAACGCCATCAATCAAATCCGCCAACATAGTTGGCAACCTGAGCGCGATGCCCATGCGAACACTTGCCAAAGCCACACCTTAGATAAATTCGTAGCCTTCACCACATGAAAGCCAACACGATACGCTGGCCGTTACCACCCAAGTTTTCGAGATGGGCCAGAACCCAAGATCCCTGAGACTACGCAACACTCGAAGAAACAGATGCCACCTCAATGCGAACTTTAGCACGGCTCATCGCCAGTTCCTGATTTGGATCACCACTAGAGTCAAAAGCCTGAGTTGCCGCAGCTAAGGCGATTTTAGCTCGCTCAACGTCAATATCTCCTGCCAACTCCGCGACGCTTGCCAAAACATAAACTTCGTTCTTTGCAACTTTCACAAATCCGCCATGAACAGATGCTAGGATAGTGCTTTCTTCTGCTCGTTCAATTTTGACAACACCTATTTCAAGTGTTCCAATAAACGGTGAATGATTGGCCAGAAAAGCTATATCTCCGTCACCGGATCTTAGCAAAACCATTACCGCTTCTCCAGAATAAAGCCTTTTCTCAGGTGTTAAAAGATGTACAAGCATCGCCACAAAACCTCTTAATTACCTTGTAGAGTCTTAGATTTCGCAAGCACACCTTCAACGTCACCGACGTTCATAAACGCTTGTTCCGGAATCTCATCGAGATCTCCTCTAAGCAAAGCCTCGAAAGATTCCAATGTGTCTTTAATTGGAACGTAAATACCTTTTAGGCCAGTAAATACTTCGCCCACAAAAAATGGCTGTGACAAAAACCGTTGTATTTTTCTAGCCCGAGTCACAGTAACTCGATCTTCTTCAGAAAGCTCATCGAGCCCAAGGATAGCGATGATGTCTTGGAGCTCTTTGAATCGTTGCAAGACTTCTTGAACCCGCGTAGCCACAGCGTAGTGGCGCTCCCCGACAATGTGAGGCGCAAGAATGTTGGAGGTCGATGAAAGCGGATCCACCGCAGGATATATCCCCATGGACGCGATATTTCTTGAAAGCTCAGTTGTGGCATCAAGGTGAGTGAAAGTTGTAAAAGGTGCAGGATCTGTATAGTCATCCGCTGGAACGTAAACAGCTTGCATTGACGTAATTGACTGGCCCTTGGTAGATGTAATGCGCTCTTGCAGTTCACCCATTTCATCGGCCAGGGTAGGCTGATAGCCAACCGCGGAAGGCATTCTACCCAAAAGCGTGGATACCTCAGATCCAGCCTGTACGAAACGAAAGATGTTGTCAATAAACAACAAAACGTCTTGATGTTTCACATCGCGAAAATACTCAGCCATCGTAAGTGCTGACAGCGCAACACGCAATCTCACTCCCGGTGGCTCGTCCATCTGTCCGTAGACAAGAGCAGCTTTTTCTATAACACCTGACTCTTGCATTTCAATCAACAAGTCAGTACCCTCACGCGTTCGCTCGCCGACACCGGCAAATACGGACACGCCACCATGTTGTTGCGCAACCCGGTTAATCATCTCCATGATCAAAACAGTTTTTCCAACGCCGGCGCCACCAAACAACCCGATCTTACCACCCTGAACATAGGGTTCTAAGAGGTCAATTACTTTAATTCCAGTTTCGAACATTTGAGCTCTTGGCTCTAATTGATCGAACGCTGGTGCATCTCTATGAATTGCCCATCTCTCTGTAATCTGACCGATATCGGTAGTGTCTAGAGGTTCTCCTATCACATTAAATACATGACCCAATACGCCTTCACCCACTGGAACGGAAATCCCACGCCCAGTGTTATGAACGATCGCGCCTCGACGAAGACCGTCGGTCTGTTTTAAACAAATGCAACGAACTCGACCGTCACCGATTTGTTGTGCCACTTCAGCAACGATGGTTGTATGAACACCGTCCAAAACAAATTCGATCTCTAGCGCAGTATTTATCTCTGGAATCGCTTCAGGAGGAAACTCCACATCGACAACTGGTCCAACGATCGAAATGACTCGACCATCCTCTAGAACTACACCGTCATCTGCCACAATTGACATTTTTACTCCTACTCATACGTCGATCTCATTCGCCGACGAGACAAACCTATTAACTTAATCTCTGTTTGTGCGATCTTTTTTAGCCTTCATCGCCTCGGCTCCACCGACAATCTCCATGATTTCAGTCGTAATAGCGTCCTGTCGGGCACGGTTCATAATGATCGTGTACTTAGCAATCAAGTCCTGCGCGTTCTCTGTCGCTGCTTTCATGGCTCTTTGTCTATAAGCTTGCTCCGAAGCCGCAGCTTCTAAAAGTAACCCAAAAATCTTCTCTTCCACATAAGAACGAAGCAATGGATCAACGATCTCCTCTGGAGATGGTTCAATTTCAAAATCTAAATTCTCTGCAACATGACCACCGAGCATCGACGTCTGGTCGATCGGCAGTAACGGCACAACTTCCAGCTTTTGAACCCCGGCAGAGAAAAAACGTGTAGTTACCATATCCACGGTTGTGACACTACCGTTATCATAAAGTTCAAAGACCGCATTGGCGATCTTCCTAGCATGTTCATACGTCGGACGTTCGGTCACCCCTAAAATCGAAAAATAAGTAGCGACAGACCTATAGGTAAAGAAATTTACCGCCTTCTTTCCGATGGCAATTATCTTAATATTGACATTTCGGTTCGATGTGTCCGCCAGTACTTTTTCACAAAAGCGTAGCGG
>JAJYGT010000131.1:0-35202 GCA_021785005.1 Actinomycetes bacterium | reverse complement strand
AGAATTGAATGTGCCACACAAGCCACGATCGGCGCTTATCACAACTAGCGGTCTGTCTCCTGGACCTGGATCCGCTAAGTACTTGCTTTTTGGCAGTCCTGCTGACACACTAAATTCATCAATCACAGACGTCATTGCCTCAAAATAAGGCTTTGCATCGTTCATGCGCGCCATAGCTTTTACAATTCTTGACGCGGCAATCAATTCAAAAGCTTTTGTAATCTTCTTAGTCGATTGTATACTTTTGATTCGGCGTTTTAGAATACGCTCCTGTCCACCAGCCACGAGATATTACTCCTCAGTATCGGTTGGAATAGTCGCGTCAAATCCAGCCTTGAACCTAACGATCAGCGCCTTTAGAGCCTCAACATCGGGCAACGAACCTTTGTCTCGAATTTCTTCCAAAAGTGGCGCGCCGTTTACTCTGCTATAGAGAATTAACTCTTCTATGAATTTGCGTACCAAAGGAACAGGAACGTCATCGACCAAGCCAGAAGTACCTGCAAAAATGGAAAGTACCTGTTCCTCAACTGGCACAGGCGCATTTTGATCCTGCTTTAATATTTCAGTCAAACGATATCCGCGATCCAACTGTGCTTGTGACACCTTGTCTAATTCGGAGCCAAATGTAGCAAACGCTTCTAGTTCACGAAACTGAGCAAGATCCAGCTTTAATGTTCCCGATACTGTACGCATTGCTTTTATTTGTGCTGACCCACCCACTCTGGAAACCGAAATACCAACGTCTATGCCAGGACGCACGCCAGAATAAAACAAATTGTTATCCAGATAAACCTGTCCGTCAGTAATAGAGATTACGTTCGTAGGAATGTAAGCCGATACGTCTCCAGCCTTTGTCTCAACAATCGGCAACGCAGTTAATGAACCGCCGCCTTTAGCGTCCGACAGCTTGGCTGCTCGCTCCAAAAGTCTTGAATGAAGATAAAAAACATCTCCCGGATAGGCCTCGCGACCGGGTGGACGTCGCAATAGTAGTGAAAGCTGACGATATGCGTCGGCTTGTTTTGAAAGATCGTCGTACACAATCAGTGCATGTCCACCATTATCCATCCAATGTTGACCCATGGCACATCCTGCATAGGGAGCCAAGTATTTAAACGGAGCTCCGTCGGAAGCCGAGGCGTCAACGACAACCGTATATTCCATCGCGCCGTGTTCTTCCAAAATCGCTACCGCAGCCGCAACCGTCGAGTTCCGCTGTCCAATGGCAACATATATACACTTTACGTTATGACCCTTTTGGTTGATTATCGTATCGAGCGCCACGGTTGTCTTTCCCGTCTTGCGGTCTCCAATAATGAGCTGACGCTGACCACGCCCGATTGGAGTCATAGCGTCGATGGCCTTTATGCCAGTCTGCATAGGTTCTTTGACTGGCTGACGATCAACAATTCCAGGGGCTTGCACCTCTAGTCTACGAAAAGCCTCAGCTACAACAGGTCCCTTACCATCGACTGGCTCGCCAAGTGCATTTACTACACGTCCCAAAAGTGCATCACCTACTGGAACGGACAAAATCTTCCCAGTAGCACGAACGATTTGTCCCTCTTCGATTCCCTCACCCTTACCCAGAATGACGGCACCGATTGTATCCTCGTCGAGGTTAAGTGCTAGTCCAAGCGACTTGTTTTCGAACTCAAGCAATTCGTTTACACCAGCTTGAGGGAGACCCGACACGCGGGCAATCCCATCAAATATTTCAAGAATTCGCCCAACTGTTTCACCAGTCACACTTGCTACATAGCCCTCCAAGCGATCTTTAAGTACGCTGGTAATTTGCTCTGCACTAATTGACAACTCAGTCATCTGTTGCCTTTCGGTATTATTTAGCCGAACTCGCCACTGAGAGGCGACTTCTTAACTCGTCTAATCTGTACTTCACACTGCCGTCGAAAATAGTATCGCCAACGACTGCGAGAACTCCTCCAATAACTGACTCGTCGATGATTTCTCTAACATCAACTGGAGACCCACACGCTTCTCCAATAGCGGCCGTAACCCGCTCAATTTGCCTTAAAGTCAATGGCTTTGTTACATGGATTTTTGCAATTCTGGTATTACGCAGGTCCGCCGCAATAATTCCAATTAGGTCAAGCACCTCGACGTAGTCACGAATTCTTCCGCTTGAAGCGGCAAATCGAACAATTTCTAAAAAATCAATATCAGAGATCGTTGACGTCAAATCCTGTACGATTGCCACCCTTTGTTCGGCGACCGTACCTACTCCCGACAGTGCTCTTCGCAACCTTGGGTTTTCTTCGACGATATTACGAAATTCGAAAAGTATTTCCTCAATTCGCTTAAGGCGATCCATATCGTCCACAAGACTGAGCACGGCGCGGGCAAATGCCCGAACCCTTGAAGGATCTGTGAGCGATCCTGTGCTTTTCTCGAGCGGCCCAGCTAGCAACTTCTCTAAGGCCCACACGATCTCGTACAGCTTGCTAGGGTGCTCGAGCAAAATTATCTCATTAAACACCAGCAAAGCATATTTTGAAACACTCGAAGCAAAAAGTTGTGAGACAATCGCCGTCTTTACTCGAGGTTGAATTGACACGTCGGAAATCACGTCATGGAGGTCGGCATTAGCCGACACCGTATTCGCGATTAATACAATTTCGTGACCCACCGTCGTTACATTGTTCGACGTAGCAACAAATTGCACTCCAAGGGAAAATCCGCGCAGCTGCTCTCTCAAGGTGCCATTGCTCCAATCTCCCCGAGATATTGCTCGATCAACACATCAGACGCACCGCGATCAACTTCAGCACGAATAACTCGCTCGGCGATATCAATAGCTAGACCTGCCATCTGCTGCCTAAGCTCAAGAAGCACGCGTTCACGTTCGGACACCAAAGCACCGGCGTGGCGCGCTCGCAACTCAGCGGCTTCTTCTTCGGCTCTTTGTAGCAAGTCTCGACGAAGCACTTCTGAAGTTTTGCGAGCCTCTTCCAAAATTCTCGTTGCTTCCCTCTTTGCTTCATTCAACTGCTCTTTGTACTCAGCCAATACTCTTTCAGCCTCGTGTCGTGCAGCTTCTGCATGATCGATATCTGTTTGGATCTTGCTCGTACGATGCTCCATCGCAGCCTTAACTGGAGGGAAAGCAAACTTTACGAGCAAAACCATAAGCAACGTAAACGAAATCACCGACCATATAATCTCTGGGATAGACGGCAAAATCGGATTAGTAGATTGGGTTACAGCGAGAAAAATATTTGCCATTTATCCGGTGTACTTCAAGAGAATAAATACAACAAAACCAATAAGTGCTAGGGCTTCTGTAAGGGCAAACCCTACAAAGGCCAAGCTCCGTACCGGACCCGCAGTCTCAGGTTGCCGAGAAATCGCAGAAACCGCCTGTCCAAAAATTAATCCAATGCCGATACCTGGACCTAGAGCCGCTAGGCCATAGGCCAGGCCCGATCCAAGTTCCGCCAAACCCTTACGCAAATCCGGATTTTGCGTAATGGTTGCGGTAATCGCTAAAACCATATGAAACAACCGAATACCTCCTCCGTGGGGAACCAATCCCCAGGATTGTCTCCAACAAATACAAAAAAAGTAAAAACTTTGTAATTACTTATAAATGACCGAATGATAAGTTAGTGGCTTATCTAACCAAATGACCCATTAATTTATCTGAAATTCTGAATGCACATACATTACTCAATTCGAACTGAAACAATCGCGCGAACGTACGTGTGGTAAATCCCAACTGACATAACCATCCACTGAATAATATGCCATTCAATTAAGTCTGCTGAGTCAGACACCTCCTTCATAATTCCACAAAACGACATTTAAAAAACTGCTACCGAACAAACACATCTACTCGTGCTCGCCCTTTAGAGCTTCGCCGATGTAGACCGCAGTCAAGGTTGTAAATATAAATGCCTGCAAAGCGGCCACAAACATCTCGTAGCCAGTGAGCGCGGTCAGCATCGCAAATGGAAGAGGAAGGAGTATCAACCCGATACCCTTTACAAATAGCGCCTCGGACAGCACAGTGAAGGTTAGCAGCAGTAGGTGCCCAGCCAACATATTGCCAAAAAGTCGGATTGCCAGCGCAAAGGGACGGACGATAAATGTTGAAAGGATTTCGATTGGAATAAGTATGATCAGCACAAAACTCGGTACGCCACTTGGTACCACCGAGTTTTTAAAATAATTTAAACCTTGCCGTTTTATTCCAACGACAATAAATGTTATATAAACTCCTATGGCCAAAGGAGCGGGAACGGCCATTCTTGCAGTTGCTGGCATCTGGAAAAATGGAATCACTTCGAACAAGTTAGAAAATAAGATAAAGAAAAAAAGTCCAGTCAGATAAGGCGCCCAGGTGACTCCCTCTGGCCCCATAGCGTCGTGAATAATTGAATTATTCACGAAATCAACAGAAGCTTCAACAAAGTTTTGCATTCCGACCGGAACCAGTTTGGCCTGCCTACCCGCTATAAAGAACATACCCAAGGTCGCAAACGCTGCAATGAGTGTTATGAGTCCGATTTTGTTGAATGCAATCGCGCTTCCACCAAAAAATAGGGGCTTCCAATTCAATACCTCAGAGATAGGCGGAAAATTTATTGCCAGGTATTGCAATCTTACTTCGTCTCCTTCTTACTTGGAAATAACCCTGAAAACGCCAATTTGGCAGATACTTTACGCGCCGCAAGACCTGTCACAATTAGGTGTAGCGAAATCATGCTAATACCGAAGATTCGAAGATTGAGCCAACTTGCGTTATGAGCCAATACCACAAAAACAGTAAGCGCGATGAGAATTACAAAAAAACTCCCCATTGCTGCTGCCATTCCTACAGCCGGTGAGCTATTCGTTGCCTTCCCAATTACCAATCCCACAGTACCGAGATTTACCAAAACTATCGATACCGCAATCGTCGACGATATAAATCCAACTTTCGATCCGACAATTGTAGAGAAAATTACCACCGCAATTGCAACAGGTGTCCCTAAACGCACCATGTATCGACTCATTCGCGCTTCTACCGTTTGAACGTCATCTCGCCCATCTGTTAACATATTTTCTCTACCATCTTCGACACCACAAGTACGAACTCTCTTCATCTACTTAAAATCCTTCAAGGAAGTGCGATCAACCTCAACCCGTGAGGCTCCGTCTACTACTGCAGCCGCCTCTTTTAGTTCATCGGATATCGACAAGTCAACACTCGTCAAGGAATGGCTCGACGACATTTCGCCATCAACACCCTTAGATGATCGAGGAATTGATCGACGCTTTATGCTACCCGTAGTTTGGTCAACAAGTCCAATCTTGGCTTGATTTTGACCTACCATGGCATAGTACACGCGCAAGATCGAGCCGGTAATTCCAAAAATCATCCCGCCAAGGGCGAACCACGGCAACGTGTGAAAATGCTGGTCTATCAAAAACCCAATGCCGAACGTTAGCAATGGGGTAAACGAGAGCTCAATCGCCCAGACAACCATATCCGGGTTCTGTGAATTACTCGATCCAGAAGAACTCAACTTAGGCGGCAAGTTGTTTTTCGAACCAATCATGATCCGCACCAATCGATTTGCGGTTACTCTTCTCGCCGATCCCAAAACGATCACCCTTTCTAGCGCATTAGCTTATCGAGTTCTTGTTCTCTTCAAATCGCGCAAAAGGGATAGCTGAAGTATTATCAAGTTGATGTTTAATTACCATCAGTCTTAAAGTGTGCACCTCTGGCATGCACTGTTCGCGTTCGTTTTAAAATATTTTTCAGTCCTGGCAACGGCTTGGCCAGGGTTCTAGACCTAATTGCTGGATGGAACAGCGTAAATAGAAAAATACCCAAGCCAGCTAACCCAATCGGAATAAACGCATTCCCACGATTCGTAAAAAGCGGAACCAAGACAGTACCAGACAGCACCACCGTCCAGGACCACAAGATAAGAACACTCCTGCGGTGACCATGACCCATTTGAAGTAATCGATGATGCAGGTGAGCTTTATCGGGAGTAGAGACGCTGGTTCTCTTAGCAGTCCTTCTGATAATTGCAAACAACATATCTGCCATAGGAACACCCAGAATCACAAATGGGATAAATAATGGGGCAAAGAAAAAAAAGGTCTCTCCCGATACATCACTCGTACGACCCCCCACCACCGACGTGGACGCGGCCATTAACAATCCCAAGAAAAGAGCACCGGTATCACCCATAAAAATCTTGGCGGGGTGAAAATTATGGGGAAGAAATCCAACGCATACTGCCCCCGCTATTATCGCAACGAGCGGTCCAATGGTAGTTGGAGAAAGAGACCCTAAATCGACCAGTTTGTAGGCATACACGAAAAATGCTATCGATGCAATACCCACGATTCCAGAGGCAAGTCCGTCAAGTCCGTCAATTAAATTTATCGCATTAGCCATAGCGACGACCCACAACGCGGTAAGCAGCGGAACGATTGATGGCGCAAGGACAACCACCCCTGCGAACGGCACCCTAAAGTAGAACATCGTGGCTCCGAAGAACGTCAAGATGCTTGCCGCCAAGACTTGCCCCGCAACTTTTGCCGGCGCAGAAACGTCACGCATATCGTCTATGAAGCCCACCGCTGCCATCGTTAGCGCAGCTAAAAGAACGCCAATTGCCTCAGTCGATGAATGAAAAACCTGATGGAATTGTGGCAACATGTACGCAACACCAAACGATACAACGAATCCGCCAACCATTGCAAGACCGCCGATTGTCGGTGTGGGCCTATCATGTACACGTCGTTCGTCTGGTAAAACTAATGCCCCTCGGCTAGAGGCATATCGTATGACTGAAAACGTAAGAAAATAGGTGGTAACCGAGGCAACCAAAAATACTAAAAGGTAACCACCCATTTAAAAATCTTCTCTTAGCAATTTCCCCAAATCAAACAAACGGTGGCGGCGGGAACTTGGAACACAAGATCGCAACTTCATTTCGGATCGCTGCCAACGTGTCTTCATTATTTCTTTCTCTTAGCGCTCGGCCTATCAACGCTGCAACTTCGAGCATCTCATCGGTTCCCATCCCTGTGGTGGTCATCGCTGGCGTTCCGAATCTCAATCCGCTCGTTATGAAAGGTGATCGAATATCATATGGGATCTGATTCCGATTACAAGTGATTCCAGCGGCGTCCAATACTTCTTGGGCCTCTTTCCCTGACAGCTCGGGGTCAAATTTAGTCAAATCTACGAGTAAAAGATGCGTGTCAGTTCCACCTGAAACCGTTCTAAAGCCTTCGACTTCTAATGCTGATGCTAACACCTTGGCATTCTCCACCACGCGCGATTGGTAATTAGCAAATTCAGGCCTGGAAGCCTCTAAAAACGCAACTGCCTTAGCGGCAATAACGTGTTCCAATGGTCCGCCTTGCAGACCAGGGAATATTGCCTTATCAAGTGCTTGCGAATATTGCGACGTTGACAAGATCGCACCACCTCGAGGACCCCGCATCGTTTTGTGCGTGGTAAAAGTTACGACATCGGCACCCTTATTGGGACCATGTTCCGACGATCCAAGTGGATTCGGGTATACTCCTCCAGCAATTAGACCCGCCACGTGAGCAGCGTCAAACATCAGAATCGCACCAATTGAATCCGCGATTTCACGTAGCGGAGCAATATCTATAATTCTTGGATAAGCCGTGGCACCCACCACGATCAACCTTGGTCGTTCGTTCTTGGCAATATCGGACAATTGGTCTAAATCTATCCGCTCACCAGTATCGCCATTTGCCGGAGTTACGCCATAAGAAATGAATCTATAATACTGACCGGAAAAATTTACCGGAGAGCCATGCGTAAGATGACCTCCTTGATCAAGACGCATTGCAAGGACAGTATCGCCTGGCTTTAGAAGTCCAATATAGACCCCCGCATTCGCATTAGCACCGGCATGTGGTTGAACATTTGCATGCTCTGCACCGAACAATGCCTTAAGCCGATCACGAGCCAACTCCTCGACCCGATCCACGAACACATTTCCGCCGTAATATCGCTTCCCGGGGTATCCCTCAGCATATTTATTCGTCAAGACTGACCCAGTTGCCTCTAGCACTGCACGAGACGTAAAATTCTCAGATGCGATCAGTTGAAGAGTCGACGACTGCCGGGTAAGTTCACGATCAAGGATTGCAGCCAGTTCGGGATCAGCTGCTGATACCGTAGGATAGAAATCCGATGCCCCTAAACTCATACAGTTCCGCCCATCAAAAGAGTATTATCATCTCCCACTTTAGTATCGCAAGACGAACTTTGGATAGCAAACAAATTTACAGTGGGACATCGACAGGAATTATTTAAATTCGTGATCGATGGACTGCTCAGTTGATCAGTTTCAAATTATTATTTCGCCCAAAGACTCAGACAACTGCTGCTTGGTAATTGGACCCAAGCGAAGTATTTTTACCCGTTCGTGAACTATGTTGACGACCGTTGAGGCGATTCCGTGATAAAATTGATCTGCCAGAATTGCGCCCGCTAGTTTTCCTCGGAGCCATCCATGCATTGCCATATCGATCTCTTGGGCTTCAGTCAAAGTTGCCTGCCCATGCAAGTTCGCCGATGTCGCGGTAATTGGGCCAACCAAGCGGGTTACAAAATCAACAATAGGGCTGGCACTTATTCGAACACCAATAGATGCATCACCAGCGCCGCCTATATCTAGTTTGAAATCACTCACGCGGTCCATAACTATCGTAAGAGGACCGGGCCAAAAAGTATTAGCCAAGCGCTCAAAACGTTCCTTCACGCGAGAAACTCGAAGATCAACAATCATCTTTGCACTTTCAACGTCATGAATCAATATTGGCAACGCGACGTCTTTAGGACGTTGTTTGATTTCAAAGATCTTGTCTATCGAAGGTTGGCTGAGGTAACTACACAGTCCGTACACTGTGTCGGTGGGCAAAAGAAACACCCCGTTATCCCAAAAAATGTTCTGAATAGTGGTTACGACTTCTCTTGGAAAATGCTCAGGAAAAAATGATATTCGCTCGTATAAATCATCTGAAATTATTTTTATAAATTGATAGGTTTGCACCAATAAACCTGCAATCGCGTTAAATGCAACTCGACAAATGAACCGCCGAGCACAAAAATGTCTACATACAAACCGCACTTACTCGAATGCCTACGGATAACCTTAAAGTCCCGCAAGTAAAGGCACCGTTCTAAGTCGTTATGCTCAAACACATCCAAGACATTAGAAGCATCACGTTTAATGCGCTCGCTATTTTTCGCCTTCAATCTAGTTTACGCATAAGTTACGCTGCCAATATCTAATCGATTCGTATTCTAGACGTCGGTCATCAATATTCTTTGTGATGTTGGCACCTGATCATTAAAGCTAATCTACTCATGCGATAATAACCCACGACTTTGGCACGCAACTATTCACTACTGCACCAATGTACGGTGGTCACCACTGTGAACGATTGTAAAACTTCCCTGCTGGCTGGGTTGCCAAAGAAGCAAAAACAGTTTGGTGCTCTACTCGTTGTCTTCATTGGAGGCAGAGTAATTTGGCTATGCATATAGACACTGAGACTGTATGTCACGGGCTGATTAATTACCTTGTACCTTCCGAAAGTGTCGCGAGATGCCAGCCACGGCTCTGCCGAAATTGCGTTGAATGGAACAAAAGGTTGCCGTACTCCGGGCAGACAAAACCACTCAAACGCAACTTCTTGGCGACAATTATCGCGATCTAATAAAACATCTCGGATAAGTGCGGGAGTTGGACCTTGAAAACTAAGCATTGCTTAAATCACTTTTCGACTCACCACCACTTGGGATTCCGGTTTGTGTTGGGCGACCAGAATTAAATTCCATCCAGCTAATTAAAGGATAGAAACGCTACTGAAAAATCATTTGATCCAACGGCTATCTACCTTCTACAGCTGCCTTTAGATTTCGCGCTCCGACAACCAGCATCGCCAAAAGATCACGTGCCGGCATAACTTTTTCCTGATTGTTAAATGCATGATCAGTATCGATAATTCGACTGCCCGCTTCAGCCAAGCGAGTCTCGGCGTCTTTAATCTGGTCACTGTTTTGTAGCTTCAACAGCATATTCAGGGCTTGAATATGGACAGAATCAATTTCGTCTCGCACGGCAATTCTTACTTGTCTTTCCCAATTGGTCGTTCTCGGCAGCATACTTGCGGCTGATAAGAAGTTGGGTATTTCGAGTAGCTCACCGACCGAAAAATAGCGCTTGGCGAACTCGCTTACATCTGGCAGATTCTTCTCTACAACGAGTGCAGCGATTTCCATAATTGACGTTGCAAACGGCGCGTACGCGCCGAGCCAAAAGCGTGAATCATGCAACGCCAACTCACCATCTAATACGATTTGATCTTTATATTTAGGTGGAACAAGATCAAAAAAACTACTCAATAAGAGCGTAACGCACTCCTTTAGACGTTCGGGTTTGATCGCATTTACGCGACCAACGTCTCTCAACATCCAGCGTGTAGCTCTTTCATGAAAGCGGACAGTTCCCAAAAAACCCTGCAATGCTTGATCAAAGGTGAGCTCATCGTCATTTATCAAATCGAGAAGTTTTCGACGCGTGCCACAAATACGATCAGTCAGGAAGAAACACGATGACACATCCAAAAAGTCGTGGGACGACTCTTCCACAGTACGCATCATGTACGTCGGACCAGCTATATTGACAATTGTGTTGACCAGGTAGTTTGAAACCAGTTCCCTCCAAAGAGGATGCAAAGTAACATCCTTTTCAATGGCAACGCGAATTTTGTTTGGAAAATACTCAAGCCCCAAGCTCGATAATGAGTTAGGCATCGCGACATCTAGACGCAGAAATTCCTCCTTCAGGCGCAGTTTTTCATACGCAAGAAGAACCGAGAGCTCAGGACGCGTTAGGGTGTACCCACTCAAAAGAGTCTCGGGTGCAGTGACAAACTCCACTTCGCGATTCAGCCCACCGTTAGCTTCAAGAAGCTCAATGAGCTCACTATACGCTCCACGCATTTGGTCGAATTCAGTTTCAGCGACAGTAAGAGACCAATTTTGCCAAACGTTATCCGACAAAACAAGCTCCTCCACATCGGTTGCAAGCGACCGCAAAAGGTCATTTCGATCCGTACTGCGTAGTTCCTTCGAATTATCGTACAGAATCTTTAGATTCACCTCGTGGTCAGACGTGTCAACACCCGCTGAATTATCAATGGCATCGGTGTTCAAAAGTACGTGGCGAGCCGCAAGCTCCATGCGAGCTAATTGCGAGATACCAAGGTTACCTCCTTCGCCAATCACCTTTGCGCGAATCTTGGAGGCTTCGACACGAACCAAATCGTTCGACTTGTCGCCAATTGCACTATTTTCTTCAGAAGATGACCTGATATAGGTCCCTATTCCACCATTCCATATCAAGTCCACCGGAGCAGTCAAAATTATCTTTATCAGGTCGGACGGAGAATAAGATCCTGGCGTGGCACCTAACACGTTGGCTGCTTGCCTAGAAAGAGTAATAGATTTGGATTTGCGCGAAAAAACGCCTCCACCGGCACTGATCAAGTCGCTTGAATATAACTGCCAGCTTGACTTAGGAAGCTCGAAGAGACGCCTACGTTCCTGATAGCTCACGCTTGCAGAAGGATTCGGATCCAAAAATATGTCGCGATGATCAAAAGCGGCTACCAATTTCAAAGAATTTGACAACAGCATTCCATTTCCAAACACATCCCCACTCATATCGCCTATTCCTACGGTAATAATTGGATCGACATGAGGGTTTTTCTTTAGTTTTGAAAAATGGTGTTGGACCGAAACCCATGCTCCTTTCGCGGTTATCCCCAGCTCTTTGTGGTCAAACCCTGACGATCCTCCTGATGCAAAAGCGTCGCCCAGCCAATAATTCATCCCCAATGCGATCGCATTAGCTCGGTCCGAAAAACTAGCTGTTCCCTTATCTGCAGCTACTACAAGATATGGATCGTCCCCATCGTAAATGGGGCCAATGTTGGGATGGATTACGGTCTGGTCGACAATATTGTCAGTTATAGACAAAAGCGCGGAAATGAACGCGTCGTACCCGAGTTCGACGCTTTGGTTGGCGCGGTGGTTTCCGCGTAGTACGAATCCACCTTTTGCGCCGTGGGGTACGATGACGGCATTTTTAACTGATTGCGCCTTCATCAATCCAAGAATTTCAACTCGGTAATCATCTATACGATCTGAATATCGAATTCCACCTCGGGCAACAAGTGCCGAGCGCATGTGAATTCCCTCCACGTTTGGGGCAAATACAAAAGTTTCGACTAAAGGAATCGGATTTCCCAATCCTGGGATTTCGTGCGAGGAAAGCTTAATCACGGCTGGCACGTATGGTCGGTCTCGCACATAAAGATTTGTTCTGACTGTAGCGTCACATATCCGAACGAGCTGACGAAAAAACTGATCGTGTTCAAGTATGGGTACTTCATCGATCAAACTTAAAACACCTAAATGAGATCGATCGATCAATATTTGCGTCGAGTCGCCTGAAAAACGAGCCGCGAAATATTCGACAATCGCACGTGCAACATCTGAATAGCTGGCAATTGTAGATATTGCCAAATTGACCGAAGCTCCACTCGAACAGAATCGCTGATAGTATGCAAGGGTTCGCAACAGCACCAAACCGTTGGTGTTTAGACCAGCTTTCAAAACCAGCGAGTTCAAAAGATCTTGATCCAGGTCACCCTGGAACACATCCGCGAACGTGATACAAAATTTATCCAAAACTTCCTGGACGAGAACACCATGACCGTCGTCAAGTTCCACCCCTAAGTCGTACAGCCACGCGACCTGATCCAAAGTAGTAAAACGAAGCTCGTACGGTATTTCATCGACTACGGAAATTCCGAAAGTTTCCACCAGCGGCAACAAGCTCGACAGTTTTCGTCGCTCGCCGAGATTCAAAATGCGCAATCTAAGATCCTGCTGACCTGGGTTTATTTCTGTAAGAGTATCGCGTTTTTCTCCTGAAGTAAATCCCACCCAAACATTGTCATGGGACAAAGCGGATTCGATACGGTCAATATCATCAGCTCCAGTGTGCGGTGAATAGTCATTTTGGTAGGTGTAATCAAATACTCCCTGGTACTTGCGACAAAGTTCGCCTGCCAAGACTTCACCATGGCGACCGGCCAAAATCTCAGCAACCTGGTCACTCCAAGTTCGCGATACTTCATCTGATATAGTCGAAACCAAATCACACAATGAAATAAGTTCGCGCGATAGATCGTCTCCAATAAGGGATATCAAGTCAAGGTCAAGACGAACACTGCTTTGATCCACACTTGCTTCGAGACAGCTGACGTCAATTTCACCTCGGGCGCGAAGTATCAGAGACCTTATATCACCCGGCATTTTTGATCGATATCGCTTGGTGGGTATATAGATATAAATTCGAAGTGCACTCTTTGCGCATAAAACAGACGGCAAAACCGCAACCCGATTTGTCTCGCGCGCGAGCAACAAAGTTGACAAAAACGTATCGGTGTCACTCGTATCAGAAAGTTCAATTTCATAGCTCGAAATACCAACAAGAAGCTCCCCTAGTTCTCTGTAGCTATAGCTTTCCAATGGAATCGCTATTGACCTTCGCACTTTCTCCAATGCAGGTGCCGTTTTTGCTGACAAAGAATCGAGTGATCGTAGCGGTAAACCAACGACAAATTCTGCACATATTGAACCGTCAAATCCAGAAGACAGCCGCGGCGAAACCATCAGAGCCTCGCCAGAGATGAGCGGGGAAAAGAGCGGCACTAAATGCCAGGTATCTTTATTTTGAGGTAAATCGACGTTGTCAATAACCCTGGATAAATCTCCGCTAGACATGTTTCGTAATATGCCGAGTGGTGTACCGTTGCTGTATGCCCCAAGCACAACAAATTCATCGGATCGCAGCTTCAAATCCGGACCCCAACAACGCGAAACTAAATCCTGTAGGAAATCCTGATCATCTTTAACAACAGCCAAAAATGAAAATAACTCCATTAACTGTTCACTGATTGTGGCTGCAGATACCATATTCTCATCAACAAGCAGGTCAAAGTGTACGTATGATTCGAGCCGCGCATTATCCAACCTTGACCCCGGAAATGCTGCGGCAAGAATATTCCCGTTTGTCCCGCGTTGCACCACGACTAACGGATGCAAACTCAATGCAGGAACGATACTAAAGCGAGCAAATAAGGCCAAAAACGAATCGACTAAGTACGCTTGATCTTGCGACGCTATGTCAATCGCCACCTGCACCAAAGAATTTTTTTCCAAGTTGGCCGTTTGGCCAACAGTGACATCCAAAACAAAACGCTCCGTGCCGAGCCGTCGTGCTAAATTCAATGTTCGATTTAAATGCCCTAGAATCCGGTCGGAACCAAATATTACTTCAAAAGACGGATCGAATGCCGCTGAAATAGTATCGATAAAATCTAGCTCAGGCTGACTTACTGGACCTTGCGATGCGATAAATTTCTGCGACCACGATGTAGACACTCTTCGATAAAAGGAAGTGCTCGAACTGTCCATTATCTTTCCCCTTAAGCAATCGTAGTGCAATTTATTCTACGACTGGATTTCAAATCGGCATATTAACCAATGAGATTGAAGGCACTGTTACCGCAACAAAGATTTCTAGACCGTTCTTGAGTTATCGTTGTCAAACGTTCAGCCTTTGCAAAATGACTTAATCCCACTCAAATTCCATGGAAGGCACGTTCGATATCGATTGATCCCATTTGTCCAAAATATTTTGAATCTTGCTCCGTGAATGAGTTCCAATAAACCGCGTCGGCCAATGGGCGTCTCGATCTCCAACCGAATCGCTCTAGGTCTGGGATCCCCTCCAGATGGGACACTGGCCCAAAACATAACCATGCGATCGGACGAACAGGGGAATCCACACCAAGCAAATTTGCTAAAAATTCTTCCCTGTAAAATGAAACCCAACCAACACCATATCCCTCGGCTGTCGCTGCCAACCAAAGATTCTCAATAGCTAAACACGCCGAGAAAATGCCCGTCTCATCAACTGTATTCCTTCCAAGTATTCTGTTGCCACCGCGACTTGGATCATAGGTTACGACTACTCCGAGCGCAGCCTCTTTGATACCCTCAATTTTGATAGGCGTAAATATCTCTTGACGCTCCACAGTCAACTTTCTAGCGAATACCTCTCGCTCTGCGACAACATGATTGTAAAATTCGTCTTTGATCCTGGGCGAATCAATCAAGATGAAGTCCCACGGTTGACTCATCCCGACACTTGGTGCGGCGTGGGCGGCACTTAAAACTCTAAGCAGGACGTTCGGGTCAACGGCCTCATCGATAAACTCAGCGCGCACATCTCGGCGCGAACTTACGACGTGATAGAAGGCTGCAAGGTCCAATTTTCTCTCCTTAAATCCAGTCATTTCTTCTTCCAGCCAAAACCTACTCTAGGAATTACTCCAAAAATTCGCGAATGAAATTAGCATTCAGATGTTAGATAGTATGAAAACAAAAGGTCTAATAAATGCAATATATGAGATACGCAAAGCTCTCGCAAGATCCATCTCAATCCAAATCGATCTCGCGGGAGTCACTCAAGCGCGCCTGGAAATTCAGCTCAAGGTATAAACCGTGGCTCCTCGGTTACGTCGGGCTGATATCGCTAGGCGAAGTAATTAACCTAGCGCCACCGCTAATAATCAAGTCGCTGTTAGACAACGCAATACCTCATAAGTCCTACCAACTGTTGTATATTTTGGTAGGAGCATATTTTCTCATCAATCTGGGATCAACCGCTGTTACGGTGGTACAGCGCTGGCTCAGTGCGCGAATCGGAGAGGGCCTAATCTTTGACTTACGGGTTGCCCTATTTAGACACCTTCAAAGTTTGCCAATATCGTTCTACACCAAGAGCCAGTCTGGTGCAATTTTATCGCGACTAAATAGCGATGTTTTGGGTTCCCAGCAAGTCATATCCACCGTTTCGTCATCGTTTAGCGACGTACTGGGCTTAGTTTTGACTTTGATCGTTATGTTGAAACTGTCATTTACCGTAACGGTAATCGCTCTCACTTTGATTCCGCTACTATTGATCGCAGATAGGACTCTTGGTAAAAAAATTGCCCCTTTGGCTCGCGCGCAAATGGTCGCAAATGCCGACCTTTCAAGTTTTACGAATGAGCGCGTAAATGTCTCTGGTGCATTACTTGTGAAACTTTTTGGAAATCCAAATCGCGAATCTTCAAAATTTCAGGGCCAAGCAGTCACGGTTCGCGATGCCGGAATAAAACTTGCGCTTGGCGGACGTCTCTATTTTGCAGCCTTGGGTCTGGTGGGAGCCATTGGCGCTATTTCAGTCTATTTTGTAGGCGGGCGTCTCGCAATTCAAGGATCTTTGAGCTTTGGAACTTTGGTAGCTCTTGCCCAATACGCTACTCGTCTATATCAACCGATAACGGATCTCGCCTCATCTAGAGTAAATCTGTCGCAATCGCTAGTGTCGTTTGACCGCGTCGCCGAAGTTCTGGACGTGGAGCCAGCCATAAAAGATCCCGAAAATCCAGTCGAATTGACCGAGATCAAGGGCAAGATAACGTTTGATGCAGTCAGTTTTATTTATCCTGAAGTCGACACCCCGTTTGGCAAGATTGACCAGCTTGAAAGTGCCCCTGGCGAACAGGTACTTTCCGATGTAAATTTTATTGCCGAACCTGGAACCATGACTGCATTAGTGGGATCATCTGGAGCGGGAAAAAGTACAATTGCCTCGTTGATCTCACGCCTTTACGACCCCACGTCTGGTCGGGTGTTGATCGACGACATTGACGTACGAAGCGTAGCTATGCAACAGCTTTGGGATCAAATCGGTGTAGTAAGTCAAGATTCATACTTGTTCCACGATACGGTAAAGGCAAACCTTCTGTATGCGCGCCCAGACGCAACGTTAGACGAGCTAGTCGAAGCCACAAAGGCAGCACAAATATACTCCACCATTATGGAGCTACCGAACGGGTTCGATACCCTAGTCGGAGAACGCGGCTATCGACTCTCGGGTGGCGAGCGCCAACGTCTCGCTATCGCGCGAGTATTTCTAAAGCGACCTTCCATTGTAATCTTGGATGAGGCTACATCGCATTTGGACGCCGAGAATGAAGCCGCGGTTCAGGACGCATTAACGAATCTCTTGGCTCATAGAACCTCGATCGTAATTGCTCATCGCCTTTCAACAATCTTGTCAGCAGATCGGATACTTGTCATCAAAGGTGGAACAATACTCGAAATAGGAAGCCACCAAGAATTAGTCTCGCGTTCTGGACCTTACTCAGATCTCTTCAACGCTCAGATTATGACGAATGAATCAAATTGAAAAATCTGGCCTTTGCATTAGTCTCAGAGCACGCAGGAGACATTTCCACCACGTGAAAGCGAAGTTATAATTAAATTCCCAATTGATTGACAAGCTGAAGATGTTTTGATTATTTCAATGTAATGCGAGCCTAAGCTAAAGTTACTTTCGCCTACCAGGTACTGGCCCTAAGCTATCTTTATAACCTGGAAAAGTTCGGCATAAACTCCGGGCGCTAGACTTGCCTCTCGAGCGTTGTTCAGCGCTGATGACATAATCATTTTACCAAGGGCGTCAGGGTCTTTGATTTGGCTTTTGTGTTCAAGAAGCGCGGCAATTTTATCATTGATAGTCAACGATATGTCTGAAACAAAATTGTGATTTGGACCAGCCATCATAAATACCTGGCTGACAATATGTGGCTCGAGTCCCTTTTCTAGCAATTCTGGAAAGGCAAAAGGATTTCGTGCGTCAGGGTAGACGCTTCTTAATGTGGCTTCACCTGTCGCCAAATGATCAGGGTGCGACGCCTGGATCCGTTGATAATTGCGTTCTGGAGACTGGCAAAGAACGGTATCAGGGCGAATGGTTCGGATGACTCTGGAAATCTCGCCGCGCAACTTTAAGTTCGCTTCTATAAATCCGTCTGAAAATCCGAGAAACTCGATTGAATGCACCCCGTAGATCTCAGCGGCGCGTCTTTGTTCAGATTCTCTTATCGCAGGGATGAGATCCCGGTCAATCTCGGTGTCAAACCCACCGGCTCCCCCGCTGCTAGCGAGGCAGTAATGCACCTCGACGCCTTCACTAATCCATTTAGCAATAGTGCCGCCAGCGCCGAAATCCGCATCGTCGGGATGTGCCACAACTACCAAAACAACTTTCGGATAAGTGATCTCAGGAGGTGCCACAGTCAACTTCCTTTCCACGCTCAAAACCTTCGAAGGTAATTTATGCTTAAAATTGCGATCTTAAGCGCCAAATAATCGTCTCGGAGCCACAAATGTCTCAAATGATACTAACACCGAAGGCGCGGCTGAATTCCTAGACATCCATTAACGTTCGATACGACTGGCATCAAACCAAAATTTCCCCACTAGCTGCATGCCCTTCAGTGCAGGAGTATTTGAAATTGCAAAAGCACCGATGAGCAATCCTTCGCCAACAGAACAACTCTTAACCGACTTGAAAGCATTAGCATCAATGTTTGAGTGACCACCTTGGAGGCCAAATGAAATTATCCGTCAAAGACCCGGCTCCAGCCTTTACCTTGCCAGACCAGGACGGCAATTTAGTTTCCTTAAATCAATTTGCAGGTAAACGAATCGTCCTTTATTTTTACCCTAAAGACTTCACGCCTGGATGCACGACCCAAGCTTGCGAACTGCGAGACGCTTTGAAACTCGATGAGCTTGACGCAGATGTGATTTTAGGCATTTCTGGAGACTCCCCGGAAGTTCATAGAAAATTTATCGACGAATACGGCCTCGGATTTTCGCTTTTGAGCGATCCTACAAAATCTACGATGACAAACTATGGGGCCTACGGTGAGAAGCAAAGTTACGGTAAAACTGTCATAGGTGTCATACGGAGCACATTTGTCATCGGCAAAGACCAGACAATAGAAGCGGCTCTTTACGGTGTCAAAGCCAAAGGACACGCGAACCGTCTTATTAAAAGTTTAAATCAAATACTTACCAATTAATCGGTACCGCTTTTATGTAATTAGTAGTTCTAAGATATCGTTGGGTTGATGCCACAAATCTATTGCGTAATTTCTCCAGCGGTTCAATTGAACCAGCTTCTGACGGGATTTCAGACGAGCGGCCTCTCGTTGGTAGCCGATGGACTTTTACTTATTAGTGCGATCGCGTATTTGTTCGCAGTGAAAAAAATAACAAATGCTGGTCGCAGCTGGTCGCCTTGGCGCACTTTATCGTTTCTTGCGGGTCTGTTCACGGTTTTTTTCGCGACCGGATCTGGATTTGCTAGTTACGACGACAGCGTATTTTTTATGCACGTAATCCAACATCTCCTACTCATGAATGCCGCTCCTATCCTTTTTGTACTGTCGGCACCCATGACACTTATTCTTCAGACGAGTCCACGCAGTCGTAAAATTCGGATACTCAAGTTCATCAATTCGAAGTCGATTCGATTTGTTACATTACCGATAATTGCCTGGCTTGGCAATTGGCTAACGATGTATATTTATTTTCTAACACCGATATATTCGCTATCGTTGAAACATCCGTTATTTCACGACTACACACACCTACAATTCTTGCTCGTAGGCTACAACTACTGGAGCCCTGTAATCGCAGTGGATCACCTAAAACACAAGTTATCATTCGGCACGAAATTAGCGTATCTATTGTCGGGTATACCGTTTGGATCGTTCCTTGGAATTGCCATCATGCAAATGAAGACCTCAATTGCTCCTTTTGCTCACACGCTTTCAGACACCCACACCGGGGGGTCAATACTTTGGGGATTTGGAGAAATTTTCACGTTAGTGGCTCTAGCAATTCTCTTTACACAATGGGCAAAGACTGACGAACGCGAAGCACGTAGACTGGATCGTGAGCTGTACTCATCTTGATTTTGACCGCCAAACGTTACTTCTCCTAGATCTCAACATTCGACTGTCAACAACCACAGGAACACCTTTTGACAACGTCAACACGTTGTCAGAAACAATTCGGTGATAGCATTCTAAAAGAGACAATCCTAAAGCAAAAAACATTGGAGTTGGTGGATATGCCAGAGGCTGTAATTGTCGCAACGGCACGTACCGCAATTGGGCGAGCATACAAAGGATCTTTGATAAATGTGCGACCAGATGATATGGCAGCATTTATCGTAAAAAGCCTACTTCAAAAGGTTCCCCAACTAGATCCCAAAGATATTGACGATGTCATTATTGGGGCAGCAAATCATGCTGGCGAACAAAACATGAACCTGGGACGAAACGTCGCTGGGTTGGCAGGATTACCAGATACAGTTCCCGGCACAACTGTAAACCGTTTTTGTGCGTCGTCACTTCAGGCAATTCGAATAGCCATGCACGCGATTCGATCAGGCGAAGGCGACGTCTTTGTTGCCGGCGGCGTAGAGAGCGTGACGAGAACACTCGGAGTTGGATTTACTGCAAGTGACATGAATCCCCGATTCACCGATCCGAGTAGAGATGACTTCATAAACAATATGTATATACCGATGGGGCTGACCGCTGAGAACGTCGCTGCTAAGTTCGATGTTTCCCGAGCAGACATGGACGAATTTGCAAAATTATCGCAAGATAGGGCAGTCGAAGCGCAAAAAAACGGCTTCTTTGCGCGTGAAATCATTCCATACCTGTTGCCCAACGGGTCAGTTTTTGAAAAAGACGACGGTCCACGAGCTAATACCACCATTGAAGTACTTGCTTCACTGCCTCCAGTATTCAGCACAGAAGGAAAAGTCACGGCTGGTAATTCATGCCCATTGAACGACGGTGCCGCAGCTGTCCTAGTTATGTCAGAGACTAAAGCTCGGTCGCTAGGCATCGCGCCGTTGGCTAAAATTCTTGGATCAGCGGTAACTGGAATCGCCCCCGAAATCATGGGAGTCGCACCAATCGATGCCATCCGCAAGGTCCTAGAGATTACAAAGCTAAGTATTAGTGATGTTGACATCGTCGAACTAAACGAAGCTTTTGCGGCTCAAGTTTTACCTGTGTGTCGAGAAAGCGGTATTTCAATAGAAAGCCAGCTCAACCCCCATGGAGGTGCTATTGCTTTGGGACATCCATTTGGAATGACAGGTGCTCGGATCATGACAACTTTGATCAATGATCTTGAGGTACTAGATAAAACTATTGGGTTGGAAACTATGTGCGTTGGTGGTGGTCAAGGTATGGCGATGGTGATTGAGCGACTGTCGTAGCAGTTGGCGTTAACGACAAAGTAGCCAATATGATTGAGATACATTACTCGACCTTGAAGTTGGGATGTGCGTCAATAATACGTCCTAGGCTATGTTGATTGACAACACAACTTCAATTTAGAAAACACATAAGGCGTGAAAGAAAAACAAAAGCCAGAAGACAAATCAACAACTCTAATATTGATTCGGCACGGTAAAACTCCAACGACAGGGACAGTGCTACCAGGACGAGCAAAAGGGCTTTTCTTATCTGACGAGGGAAAACTCCAGGCGAAATCAGTGATTGAAGAGTTGGCATCTGTCGAATCAATTGACGAAGTTTTTAGTTCGCCACTTGAGCGAGCCCAAGAGACAGCCACGCCACTTGCAAATGCGAGATCAAAGGCCATCGTTACCGATGATCGATTGTTGGAATGCGATTTCGGAGATTGGACACAAAAGCGCTTAGACGAACTCTCTAAACTGCCAGAATGGAGAATTGTCCAACACTCGCCAAGTCGTTTTCGCTTTCCAAATGGAGAATCGTTCCGAGAAATGTCTTCTCGTATGGTTGACTTTCTAGAATTTGTTTATCAGGAATATCCTGGGAAAACCGTTGCCGCGTTCTCGCATGCGGATCCAATTAAAGCACTCGTGGCCCACTGTCTGGGAATCCATCTAGACTCTTTTCAGCGCTTGGTAATATCCACCGCTGGAATAAGCGCAATTTCGATTACTAGTGTCGGCAATTACACATTGTACGTCAATAGAACGCCGAACCCTAACATGAAGGTCTCATAACGTGAGTTCTGATTTCAACTTCGAACTACCTGAGCAGGTCGCCCTGGGCGCTCTTGGAGAACCTGGAAATCGTGTATTTATAATCCAAGTAAGAGATCAAAGCGAACATCTCACACTGAAATTGGAGAAAACCCAGGTTGCAGGTCTAGTAAAGTCAATTGCAATGATCCTTGGCGAAATTGATCGCCTCGGTCATCTGCCCAAAGCATTTCCCGTGGTTCCACCACTCGAACCCCATTTCGCAGTAGGTGAAATTGAAGTTGCACAAATAAGTAATTCAGATAGGGTCTTGATCGACTTCACTGAATACGCTGACCTTGACTCATTGCCGAAAAAGGTCAGGCTGCAGATATCCAAAGAACTCGCGGGAACACTTGCCATTCAGGGAACTGAGCTCATTGAAGCTGGGCGTCCCACCTGCCCATTGTGTGGTTATCCTATCGAACCAGAAGGACATCCTTGCCCGAGAACAAACGGTTACCGAGCACCGACACTTTAGAAATTTTAAATCAAGGCACGATCGAGATTAAGGGTCGAATGCCGTACAGCTCTAACGCGACGTTACTAGTCGAAGTAGAACTAGATGGAATTCACCTCGCGGCGATTTACAAGCCGCTGCAAGGCGAACGTCCCTTGTGGGATTTTCCTAACGGACTTTGTTTTCGCGAAGTCGCCGCTTTTGAGCTGTCCAATAGCCTCGGATGGGAACTCATTCCCCCAACCGTTCTGCGCCACGACGCGCCATACGGGCTCGGGTCGTTGCAATTGTTTATAGACGCGCGATTCGAAGAACACTATTTTTCACTTATGACCAATTCTCAGCTCTTCGACCAATTTATTGCGTTCTGCGCATTCGACCTCATTGGGAATAATACCGACCGAAAGTCGGGCCATATACTTATTGATCGACAAGACCACCTTTGGGGAATCGACCACGGTTTAATGTTTCACGAAGTCCCAAAACTTAGAACTGTAATCTGGGAATTTGGCGGCGCTGAACTATCGGCTCATCATTTAGATGACATTGCCCGTGTATCGCGCAATGCGCAACTCATCTTTGGTCAGCTGCTAAGTGAAACAGAAATTATGGCGTTCCAGGCACGATCCCAATATATCATTTCTCGAAAAAAACTACCGAGACTAGATCCTGAAGCTCGACCCTACCCATGGCCGTTAGTCTAATTTAACGTTAACTTTTTTTCGAACATGTTTTTTACCACGCAAATTTCCGTCCGCTTTCTCGAAGGCGACCTTGCAAGGAGGCGAGTTCGTAGGGTAATTGTGGTACCTCAATCGGCCTGGATATGTAAAATCCCTGTGCGAAATGACAACCGATCGAGGCAAGTATTTCAAGCTGGCTAGACGTTTCCACCCCTTCAGCTACTGTATAGACACCCAACGCGTCACACATCGCGACTACCGCTGTTACAATCTGACGAGCCTGATCTGTGCCAAGTTGCGATATAAAGTGTTTATCAATCTTTACAATATCGGGAGCTAACGCACTCAATTGAGAAAGCGAGGAGTAACCGGTCCCAAAGTCGTCGATTCCAATTCTGACACCCATGTTTTGGAGATCGTGAAAAAGATTGCCAAAGTCTTCTGGGTACCTCATCATTTCGCTCTCAGTAACCTCAAGTATTAATCGGCCAGGTCCAAGGCTTGCGCTTTTAATCAGCTCCATAAATGAATTGCGATATGAGGTCTCCAGCTGGCGCATGGACACATTTACCGCCACGAATAGCTCCAAAGATGGGTCGTGGCGCATAAGTTCCCTATAGCTCGTAATCGAAGAATTGATGGCAAAACCACCGAGTGGTTGAATCAACCCTGAATCCTCGGCAATTGGGATAAATTCATTCGGGCCCATGGTGCCAAGCTTGGCTGACTCCCACCGCATTAATGATTCAAGTCCTACGATTGAACCCGATGCTATGTCTATCAGTGGCTGGAAAACCATCCTCATTTCGTTACGGACAATCGCCTGTCGAAGCTCTCCCTCAATCACCATTCGTCGTTCTACCTGGGATCTAAAACTGCTGTCAAACGACGTTACTTTTGATGAGCGGCTATCTTTCGCACGATACATAGCCGTATCGGCATCTCGCAATAATTCACTCCAGTTCGCACCCAATGGCGCGGTGGCAATCCCAATACTCGCGGTGGTGTAATAGTCTTCACCATCGATAACAAATGGTCGAGCAAAATTAGCGGCTATTCGCTTTCCAAAATTTTCAGCAGCTTCCGCATCGTGAAAGTCCGATGCGACAACCAGAAATTCGTCCCCACCAAGTCGTGCCACAATGTCGCGAGCCCGACTTGCAACGTTTAGTCGTTCTGCCACGCTGATGAGCAATTTATCCCCGATGAGATGACCTTTGGTATCATTTATCAGTTTGAACCGGTCTAGATCCAGGAAAAACATAGCCACGAGCATTCCTGGTTCGAGTTCTTCGAGCATTTCCATAAAATGCTTCTCCGCGCCGCTGCGATTGAGCAAACCAGTAAGGGGATCTCGGCGCAACTTGGCCTCAAGTTCAAACTCCGCCGCTTTATGCCGCGAAATATCTGCGATAACAGCAAGCCGCGCAATCGGTTTACTCGCACTATCTCGGATCAGCGACACTTTAGTCAAGCCATGTACGATTGATCCATCACTATGACATAAAAGTAGTTCGCGCTGTACTTCTACTAGGTTTAGAGCCTCTACGAATAACATGTGAGCTGCAGCAAGGCTCGATGCGTCTAAATAAGCGCCCACGAAGGTTCCAGTCATCGTCGAAGGAGCGTATCCCAAAAGTTGACCCATAGCTTGATTGGCAAATTGGATAGTACCGTCTAAGGCCAGCATTAATATGCCCTGACCTGACGCTTCAACGATCGACCTATAACGAGATTCGGATTCCTCAAGGTCACGGGCCATCGCGATCTTATCGGTAATATCGCGGGCCGAAATTACCATAGTTGCACCATTAGATGCAGGTTCAGACAGTTCGTTTGTCACAGCTTCTAAAATGTGCGTTTTACCCTCTTTATCGTCGATTTCAAACAAAATATTGGCGTCGGTTCTAAAATACCAACTTTCAATGCTAAAGTCATCGCCCGCATAGAACCTCACGACATCGCCGAACTCAGAACCTAAAATTGATTCAGCAGACTTTCCAGTGAATTCCTCGTGATTCGGTGACGCCCATATTATGGTTCCTTTTGCGTCAACGGCCCAGACCAATTCTGAAATACTTACTGCGACAGAAGCAAAAAATGCATCTTGTGACTTGCGCTCGCGATCCTTAGCATACTCAAGCTGTCTCGCTGAAATTAAACCTAACGTGGCTCCAAGGTGGGAATACGTACCTTGAAGGCCAAATCTTACGTCGTCGTTAAAACGACCGCCATCTGATTTGACCAAAATCAAAAGGCCAAGTGGGTACGACCCGGTTAAAGGAACATGCACTTCGTCACTGACCAAGACTTCGTCGATTAAAGCATCCCCAACAACCGCTAATGATTCCAGCTTCATTCTCCAGTGATCCGCATTTGCGTATTGTTCGGCATTGCTAACAAATACAATTGTCAATTCGTTGCAATGCGTGGGTTGCTCAGTAAATGCATCTTGCTCCAGGAGCAATACAAGCTCATTTGCCCCTGATAATTTTTTCAAAAGACTAGGAGTTCGCTCAAATAAGTTAGAAAGTGAAGTCTTCCCTACTAATTCTTTTGAAAAATCCCAGTTAGTTTGAAGCTTCTCATCTTTGTGTAGGCGTTTGAGCGAAGAGGATGCTTGGTGAGCTACCCTACGAAGTTGGGCCAACATCCGTTGGCTATAGCTAAATTTGTTCCTGGAGGCAAGTACGAATGCGCCTGCGGCTGAACCTAAGTTGGCATCGAGTCCCACAATCATAAGTGATCCAAAAAAACTAAGATTTAAAAGATGTCGGGGTATATGCGCCAACGACGACTCAATGGATTCGATTGCAATATCATCGATTCGAATCCAATCCGCGCTGTTTTTGCAGTATTCAACGAGCCGATCAATGGATTCCAAATCACTCGCCGGCGGAGTCACTGCTGAATTAATGGTCCGAGATTTGCTTGGATAACCATAGAATTCAAGCCTCACCTCCGCGTAATCGCACGAAAGGACCTCGTTTAATTTCTTCGAAGCAACGTCGAGCAATTCGTCCAAATTGGTTACCGCATGAAACTCAGAACTCAAATTCGAAAGCTCGTCAAGCAAGTTTTCGCCTTTTTCAAATTCTAGATCCGCAATTACGTGCTCAACCTTTCGAGCGAGTTCATCGACCGCGATGAGCAACGCCTGGCGTCCCAAATTCATAGCAAGTCTAGATGAAACGACAATCACCATTAATGACGTCTCGTGATCAGATAGAGCAACTCCAATGGCGACCCGCTCATCATCGTCAAATCCATGAAGAACCACTGGCATGCCCGTGGCCAAAGTTTCGCTCTGCAACTTTAAACTTTGAATAAACTTTGACCTTGGCCCCTCAAAAATAACCTCGGGGCTGCGATCTTCATCGCCTAAAAGCTTGCTTGATAGTGAAAACTGTATTCCTTGAGCTTGGTTTTTATTATCAGCACAAAAATACACGCGCACTAAATCATCTGCTTGAGAAAGGTCACCGAAAAGTGCTGCTAGTCGAGTCGACAAGACTTCGTGCAGATAGGTATCTTTCGCAAGTAAATTTGGGACCAATACGCACTCCCTCCCTGATCTGCTGACATCCCGAACAATACTTGAAGTATCCCGCAGTAAAACTTTGCTACAAAATCAATAATAATTTATCGACATAGCGTCATTCTCTGGTGCTTATCTTCTCCAAGATAATCATACGCATCAGTTAAACAAAACACAGAATCTCGCACTAATCTCTATATTGTTGTACCAGTACGTCAATACTACCTAAATTCGCGACGAAATATAGTAAAATAGCGCACTATTTAAATGATAACATGCGACACACTGGTCCGATATTAATCTCTGCGCGCTTTTGAACGCCCGCTGAATTTTCATAGCAACCAATATGCTCATTTAGCAAGTAAAAACACGGGTCGTTCACTTCGCAATTTTCTCTTTTAATGCCTCAATAAGTGCAGGCACGACCTTGTTAACGTCCCCCACGACCCCTAAGTCTGCGATAGAAAATATCGGGGCGCTGCGATCTTTGTTAATCGCGAGAATATTACGAGCACCTTTCATCCCCACCATATGTTGAGTCGCGCCAGAAATTCCCAGTGCTATGTAAAGCATCGGTTTTACAGTTTTACCGGTTTGGCCAACTTGAAACGCGTAAGGCACCCATCCAGCATCCACGACAGCTCTTGAGGCTCCCACCGCGCCATTCAAAAGTTGGGCAAGATTCTCAACGAGCGAGAACTGATCCTTTGATCCAAGACCTCGTCCACCTGCTACCACAACAGTGGCATCTTCTAGCTTTGGACCAGTTCTAACTTCCTGGTACGAATTGAGAATCTGTGCATTGGTTAAATGTCTAGGTTCTTCTAACCCCACCACTTCAGTTGCGTACTCGACAGGATTCGGCTCAAGTACAAAGGATTTTGCACGAATCACAAACAGCTGAGGACCAGCGCCTGTAAACCGTGTAGACACCATCATGTTGCCGCCAAAAATTGCGTTAGATGCTAATAATTCATTGTCTTTCAATTCAAGGGCAGTAATATTTGTGAGTATCGGCCGATCTAATTTGGCAGACAGTCGACCAGCAGCGTCTCTGCCCTCGTAAGAGGCTTCAAAAAAAATAGCACTTGGTGATTTTTCTTTTGATATTTTCGACGCCATTACAAACGCTGCCGCACCGCCGAGGGCGATTTCTGGCGCACGATTAATCTCGATTATTTTGTTTGCACCGTATTTTGATAATAACTCAAAGACCGAAACATCTCCTTGCTTTCCCAGAAAAGCAGTCACAGTGTGCGCTACTCGCGATGCTTGGCTTACCAGTTCAAGAGAAGCAGTGCTCAGACTATCACCACGGAGTTCAACGAATACCCAAACGCTATCTATTGCCATTTCCATACTCCAAACGAAAACATTTCTAATTGAACAACACAACCAATGCCCGCTACTTTTGAACATGTCGCGCGAACGTGCGCCTCGACGCCCGAAATCGTCAAAGCACTTAAACTATTTTGAGCGCCTCAAGATATTCCACAATCTTCACGTAACCTTCTCCGGTATCTTCAATTACGTCACCTGAAGCTCTAGTTGGAGCTACAGTTACATCCACAATTTCCTGTCTGGCACCATTGGTTCCAACCTCGCTTGCGTCTATACCCAAATCTGAAAGCAAAAGTTGTTTTATTGGTTTTGATTTGGCAGCCATAATGCCCTTGAAGTTTGGGTATCGAGGCTCCACGCTCCCGGCGGTCAAAGAAATCAGACCTGGCAGTTTGAGTTTTACTTCATCAAAACCAAGCTCAGTCTGTCGTTCCACAAGTAAATCACCCTGTGTGCGCGTAACTTTCTTGACGAACGTAACTGATGGTAGCTGCATCAACTCGGCAAGCTGGGCGGCCATAATCCCGCTATAGCCGTCGGTAGACTCTGTCCCAGTTATTACAAGATCAAAATCTTCCTGCGATATCGCCGCCGATAGTACTTTTGCAGTCGATAACGAGTCCGAATTACTCAAGACATCGTCACTTATCAAAACCGCTCTTGAAGCTCCCAATGACAATCCGGTTCTCAAGCCTGCAACCTCGTTATGAGGTGCCATTGAAAAAAGAACCACTTCGCCTTCATTTCCATCTTCGACCAAGCGCAAAGCCATTTCGATGCCGTAGGTATCGGCATCATCCAAAACGAGCTTTCCAGTTCGGTCAAGCCGATTCTTAGGGTCCAAGAACAGCTCCGACGCAGGATCAGGAATTTGCTTGACACAAACAGCAATTTTCATATTGGTCCTCTCGTGAAATTGTGAGACCAGGCATCTATAAACGTGCTGCCAGTGCTCTTAAAATGTCTTGAGCGCCTGGATTGCAACATCAATACGGTTGGTAATGATCCCATCCACTTGACACCTTGCAACTTCGACAACGCGCTCAGGTTGGTCAACAGTCCAAGTTATCACGCCCAAGCCAAGGTCGTGAGCTTCTTTTACTAATTTCGGATCCAAACTACTATGGTGTGGCAAAATGTAATTCGCTCCGAGCTCTTTGGCAGCATGGCATCGTGCTATGAAATCAGACCCTATGTTGGCCAGCAGGCCAATAGCAAATCCGGGCGCCAAATCAGCAAATACTTCCACCGCCCTTTCAGAAAAACTCGAAACAAGATAGGTGGAACGCGTTTCAAACCCTGACAGAAATTTAGCTAAAAGGCGCGACGTCAATTCTGCTGGCACCCACCCCGCCTCTTTGGGATCGCTTTTGATTTCTATGTTGACGAAAAGACCATTGAGAACGTCTAAGGCCTGTTCTAGTTGTAACAATTCACCGCCTAGCGCTTCGTTGAGAGCCTGAAACGTATGTTCTGCGACAGCTCCAAAGCCCTTGACAGTAGCGTCGTGAATTACAGCAATTTGACCGTCCGAGGTGGCTCGTACGTCGAGTTCAGCACCGTCGCAACCTAGGCCAACCGCCTTCTCGAAAGCCGCTCTTGAATTATCTAATAGGTCGTACGATGCACCGCGATGCGCGAGTACGAGTGGAGTTCTTTGATTTTCCACAATTGCCTCTCTATAATCTCTCGTCTAATCGATACGACTAGTTACTGGCACCCTGATTTCAACATGCGCGCCATTATAGGAATTGAAACTAATCTCACCTTCCAATTGTGAAGTAATTAAACTTTGCACAATTGACAACCCCAATGACGATAAATCCGACGGATCGAAATTACTCGAAAAACCAACCCCCGAATCTCGCACGTCAATTGTCAGGTCGTTTGGGGTTCGATTCAGACTCACATCAATGCTCCCGTATCGATCTTCTTGCAGCTCATCACGTGAGGAGAATGCGTGTTCAATGGAATTTTGAATCAACTCGGTCAAAGCTAATGCTAGCGGCGTTGCAACGGCTGCCTGAAGCTCTCCTGCTGATCCTTTTACAGTAATTTCTATATGAAGATTCGGAGGCGTAGATTCATGCGCCAATTGAACAATCGCAGCAACAACTTCTTGGAAATCCACCTGATCGCCTACGTCACGCGAAAGTATCTCGTGAACGAGAGCCATTGAACGTATCCGCCGCTCGGCTTCTCCTAACGCTTCGCGTCCTACATCAGAATCGAGTCTACGTGCCTGAAGGCGCAATAGTGAGGATATCGTCTGCAGATTATTTTTCACCCGATGATGAACTTCACGAATGGTTGCATCTTTTGACAAAAGCAGCCTGTCTCGTCTTCGTAATTCGGACACATCTCTGACCAAAATCAGTGCACCTGAGTATTCCCCCTTGTCAAGCAATGGAATTGCCTGAAACATTACGGTGGTATCGGGACGGCGTTCGACTTCTTCCACGATCGGCTCTAAAATCGACTTTGCCCTAGATAATGCGTTGGTACCAATCCCTAAATCCTCAAAGCATTCACCCACTCGTGCCACATGCCGACCTAGGCGGTGAAGGGCAGACGCTCCATTGGGACTCGTAAAAGTAATACAGTCATTGCTGTCAATTACCAACACGCCGTCACCAACCCGTGGAGCCTCAGCTGGATCATCAGTTTCAAAAGGAAACTCCCCGTGGGTAATCATTTCAGCAAATCGCTCAAAAAGTGATACGTAGACACGCTCCAACTCCCCGCGCACGCGCTTGGAATTCAACTCGTACTCACGCACCATTGCGGCAATAACGCGTCCCTTGTAACGAACTGGAATACAAAATGACACCCGATGTTCTTCGGCATGCATCAAACGGCTCTCTTTGAATGCGATATGACCAGAATTCAAACATTGAGTTATGCCAGGGGCCGCACTAATTGGCACGACTGTACCAACTAAATCGCGTGGATACAACGTCCTGGAAGTCGCCGGCCTTGCTTGGGCTACCACAAGATAACTTGGCACATTTGCTCCTGCAGGATCAAGTCGATCGCTAGTCGAAGTAGAAACGTAAAGTATCAGGTCAGAAAAGCACAGATCGGCTAACAATCCCCACGACGCTGTCAATTTCTGGAGGTGCGCGGCTTCGTCAGGAGCAACACCTACCTCTCGAACCAATTCCGCCAGAGTCGTCAAAACACAAATCCTATCTTGAGGAGCGTAAGCAAATTTGCCTAGCTAAGGACCGGGGATTTGCCCGAAATTGGAATAGTGTGCAAAGTTCGGTCTTTGAATCCAGCTAATTCCAAGTATCCGGCCTCCGTGACAAAGGTCTTGATATCTGAGAAGCTACATGCGGTATCAGCAACTCTATGTGCGTCAGATGCTGTAGTAATTTTCACGTCATATTCTTTAAATTTGCGCAGCAAATAGGGTGCCGGGTAAGCTTCGGCAACAGGTTTTCTGTATCCTGCGCTGGACACCTCAGCAACAATTTTACAATCCCTAGCCGCCTGTGCCATTCGGTCGAAAAACTCTTCCGGTATCGCTGGATACCGACCCGCAACTTTGACCAGATCAGGGTGCGCTAACACGTCGATTGCTTGGCTAGACGAAAGCTCCTCAAGAGATCTTGTATATGAATCCCACGCGTTCTCAACTCCGACACTATCCCAATTCGCTTGCACAAATTCATCGGATACGTGATCGAACGGCCAATCCTGGATCCAGTGCACGGAACCAAGCAGCACATCAAAAGGATAGCCCTTTAGAAGTTCCTTTACGACATCCATTTTATCTTGGTAGTAATCAACCTCAAGACCGACCACAACAGGCAGCCCAGCCGACTTAGCGGCCAACGCAACTTCGACGTATTTATCCAAATCGGCTTTTGCATGATCTCGCCAATAGTTTTCCATAAGCCTACGCATCGGAGAATCAGGATAACGCCTGAAAAATTTACCTAAAACTTTCTCGGCCTGCGAAAATCGAAATAAATGTTCCGTTATAGCAATCTCCACAACGCCGTGCAATTTTGCCACCTCGACATATCTAGCAAGTTCCTCTATCGTTGGCTCTAGATCAGCTTCACCGTGTGGCCAAAGATGCAAATGATAATCGATCAAACTTATACTCTCACGTTCTAAAAGATTATTGAGTCGACTCTAGAGCTTAACAACTCAAGGGCCTTAATATCCGCAACGTCACCCTCGATGTACGGAGCCTGCAAAATCTTGGTCGAGTCCAACGAGAGGGTCGAAAGTAGGGTTCTCTCTTGCTGATACATCTCAGAAAACTCGATAAAAGTGCGTCCAATTTGTGTCAGCACAGATTGCAGTAGCTTCCGTTCAGTCTCACCGTCCCCTACTTTTGCTAGCCTCCCCTGATCTGTGGTCAACGATACTGCTGATTCGTATACGTTTCGATCTCCCAGATAACTTGGCAATGCGCGATTTATCAGCAACGCTCCACAATTGAGATTCCGATCCTTTAGGGCTCCAAGAAAAAATTCCGCCTCTCGAACCGGCAAGTACTCAGCGGTCGCTACCACAATAAATGAAGCTTTTGGGCTCTTTAAAAGCGCACTTACAGCATCTGCTCTTTGTACGAATCCCTCATACATACTCTGAAAGAGCATAAAGAATTCTGCAACCTCTGCTAAAAATTGCGACCCGATGATCCTGTCAGCCACTTGGTAAAAAGGCTTAAAAGCGCTGGCCACTAATCGGTTTCTGTATGGTGCTATAATCCAACGCAAGAGTCGGGACGAAAAGAATTCGGCCATTCGCTTGGGAGCGTCTAAAAAGTCGATAGCGTTTCTACTAGGTGGTGTATCGACCACAATTAGGTCGTAATCTCCCTTGTTGTGCAGGTCAAACAAAGCTTCCATTGCAATGTAATCGTGACTTTGCACAAATCGAGTGGAAATATTTTTGTAAATTGGATTCGATAATATTTCCTCACGTACCCTCAAGTTTGGGGCATATCGCGCAACAAGATCATCCCACGATGACTTTGTGTCTAGCATCGCAGCAAATAGAGCACCGTCGCTGCGAGTTCGCGTCGTCCCGGTTAAGTCAACCCTGGTAATTACGTTTCCAAAATCAGCAAGACCCATTGCGTCGGCTAGTCGGCGCGCGGGATCCACAGTAAGAACCAAAACCCTTTTTCCTAGCTGTTGCGCCGCTAAGAGCCCCAGCGATGCCGCCGTAGTGGTCTTACCCACCCCTCCCGCACCAGCCACAATAACAATTCTCTTCTCATTGAGCAGCGTAGCCAGTGTATCATTCATGAACCGCTCAACTCCGCTACTAGAGCCTCGGCCATTTCCAAGGTCAGCCGAACACCATTTTCCGATCCCATAAAATACGGTATAAACACCGTCGAAATCGATGAGTCAAGCCCCATTAGCAGGTCGGTGGTATGTCGTGCGCGCGATGACCGCAAGCCAGATGACAGCCTTGAAACCTGCAACAGACTTGCAGCACTACTCCCGACTTCGGCCTCAAATCTCTCCCGAAGATCTCCCCCATAAATTTCGTCAAAGATCTGTGATTCTTCGAACGAGAACGGCTCGCCGAAGACTTTGTTGACAATGCACATGGGCAATGAAATCGACGTTTCAGTGCGCAGGCGGGCAACGAGTTCTAACGATTCAGCAACCGGAGTCTCTTCCGGTGTGACCACCAAAATCAGTGCAGTCTGAACTGGATCAGATAAGATATCTTGCATCCAGTCAGTTTGTTCCTTGACCAGACCAATTTTGACCAATTCCGCGATCCCTTTCGGGGATACCAGCTGGGATACAATATGGCCCGAAGCACTTGCGTCAACCCAAATGATATCCCAGTTATGCTCGCGCACCTCAAAGCATAACTTGCCTACAATTAAGATTTCCTTGATGCCAGGTGCTGCATTAGCGACAAAGTCAAACGCTCTCGCCAAAGGTCCAAGTGTTGTGATTCGAGGCAGCTTCAGATTCAAGCGAAGATATTCCGCAAGGGCTTCTTCGGTATTCATTGCCATCGCATAAAGATTCGGTGAGACGTTTTTTGGCTTGAAGCCAATATCTTCGATACCGAGAGAATTTGAGGCGTCACCACTGCTGTCGACCTCGCAGACAAGTGTTCGCAACCCCGCCTGACTAGATAGTCGGGCTAAGGCGGCGGTCACAGAAGATTTCCCCACGCCACCTTTGCCGGTAACAAAAACAAGCTTTTTCTCGAATAAAGACACACCGAGAGGACCCAGTCCTTGCGAGGAAGGTTCCACCTGTCAGACCAGCGCCAACATTTAAGCCCCGAAGCCTACCCGACGCTCCTCGCGTTGGGCACCGACCACGATATATGCGATTTTGCTCGCCACGATACCAACTGCACGACCCTTTTTGTCCTCAATCCAAAATAAAGAGTCACTAGCAGTCGCCTTCTTTAGAGATTCGATCACCTTGTCCTGAGACATATCGTCGGCCATTTCTAATTCAAGCTCGCGAGAAGAGTCTGAGAACCCAATTTTTACGTCCACACTCGACCTCCAAGTTGTTATTTTATTATCGAATTCAACCTTAGCAAGTTGCTATCGCATGTGACCTTAGAGCTTAGCCAACAATGAGACGTGCAACCAATGTTGGCTAGGTTCTATAAGCTAAATGCTCAGCTTGAGACGGGCACAGTCTCTAGGTAGCGAAAAATAACCGACCTTTTTGCAAAGAGTTACCTTTAAATTACCGCCACTACCAACAGTGGGGTAAGAATTGGGCAATTTCTGTTCAAGCGGAAGCGAATATGGCACAAGAAAGCAGCGTGTTGCTAAATATCATTTAGCGGGCCTAACAAGAAAATTTAGCAAGAGAAAGAAACCCAACTCTCGCAAAATCCAAATCGACACGCAACTACGAAACACTTAATTCTCAGCGCATAAATTGCTTTTTTCAATTTTAAGTCAAATAGGCACGATAAAGCATTTTTCTAACGTCTCATGAGATAAAAGGCGAAGATTCCAAATCGAAACGTTCATTCGAAAATAAAACCGCTCCCCGTTTAGATCAATTCAGCAATCCGCGCCAAATCGCACTCTAGAACCAAAATTGAGTCTTTGCC
>JAJYGT010000106.1 GCA_021785005.1 Actinomycetes bacterium | reverse complement strand
CAAGCAGCCATACGCAGTCTCACGGATGGAGAGTAAATGGCAATTTTGGTTTTAGACCTGTCGGCTAATTTACCTTGAGGCCGCGCACGCTTGAATTCTAGATTATGCTCCGCGGCGAACTTAGAATGACTGCTCCAAATCATAACACCCGTGTAACACGTACATAGGAACGTAATATTCAATAGAGCAAATTGCTCTGTCTTGGTAAAAATCACGACGGTCACCAATCCTGCTATCTCTTTTAATCTATGAACACCCGTGGGAGGGTATAAACCAGTAGTTCAGTCCTATCCAGATTTTTTGATTGCCACACATACTTTGAGTTTCAGCGATGTAAGCGGCTGCTCCACCTGCTGCGGCCCGTCGCGTAGCTTTTGGTAGAAGCTTGAAATCAAACGAGTTTTCTCTGTTCCTCTCAATGAAACTCTTGGAGGGTAGATCCGATCCGCATTGTTTGTTTGCTGTAATCGTAATCAAGGGTTTTGCTCGAAGTCAACTACATTCAATGAAATGTCGAAGCTGAAGTAATAAATGAATTTAGGCGGCCGCTTTAGTTTTCACCATGAGATCGAATACTTTTTGCACCGTAGTTAGATTTCTAATTGTCAAATGTTTTCCTCGCGATCCCAGAGACGCTTTTGAAACCAAACTTTGGTCTCTGTAACCAGGTTTTAGCGTCCAAAGGAATGCGTCATCTAAGCGATGGATTGATTCAACCATGGGGTCAAGTACAAGTGCGTCAAGAGCCGACCTGTCTGCATTTCCACCACGCACGAATATCAATGAAAGCGCGTGTTCGGGGTTGATCTCCAGGGTGTGCGAGGTATCGGACAAGTTTGATCGTAACTGTTCAAAAGTACGTAAAAATACCGGTATTTCAAACGGGTATTTCTCATTCAATGTTATTTCAAGTGTGCTCTCTAACGTTAGCTCGTTAGATTCTGGCGCTTTAAAAATCACATTTCCGCTGTTTATATAAGTCTTTACTTGCGATAATCCAAGATCAGAGAAGCAACTTACAAGATCAGCCATTTTTACGGTATTGTGTCCACCCACGTTGACGCTTCGCAAAAAAGCGACGAAAGTTTTAGTTTGCGCCAAAATGGTCCCCGTTATTTATAGTCGCTTCAATCGTTACTCTTTCTAAATTAAAAGCTACAGGTGACCTTACAAAACTAATTCGATTTAAAGTTTAATTTGAAATACGATGCCATCGCAACAGACGATTTCTATTACGTACGGACCTCGAAATTGTGGGTTGTTGGAACGATTTGCAGATTGTAAGTGGGCAAATCGCATCAAGATCGAAGTGCTTTTACACAAATTGTATGCTTATACATTTTTTGACGATCACGTCACCGCCACCTTCTCATTATTGCAAGTGAGCTAGTTAATAGGCCAAGTGTGTCCATGGATTTCGGTTTTCTTCGCAGGATCTGGACTCCTGTTGTAACCACCCACCCAGCCTTTGTCTTTTGACATCACGAAAAGTAGTGTGTTGTGCACCAAAAGTGGTAAATGTTTGTTATTTTCGGAACCCTACGCTTGACAGTGGTTCAATGGGGTGTAAAGTGGTTGAAAAGGGCGTAAAGTGGTGAATTGAATTAGGCCGAAGGGGGTGCCAGATGACGAACATGCTCGATCATTTTGTAGGCACCCACGAGCATTCGCTGGATGTAAAAGGTAGAATAACCCTTCCTGCCCGCCTAAGAAGCTCAATCGGCGATTCGTGCGTGGTCGCAAGATCCAAATACGGAGACCGCTGTATTTCCGTTTGGCGCGATAGTGAGTTTCGCCAGTACTCAGAAGAACTGTTGGCAAACGACCTAGTCGATATTGACCGATCTCGTAGCGCAAGGATTTGGTCTAGCGAAGCCTTTGCTGCAGAAATAGATTCAAATGGCCGCTTAGCACTCCCACTTCGATTGCGAAGTTACGCGCAACTTGAGCGCGATGTTCTAATTATCGGCGCGATAGACACTATAGAAATTTGGTCTCCGGAAAATTGGAATGCATTTAGAGGCGTTGACGATGTCTAGTACTCAATTCCAGGATCAACCGTTTTCAAGTTCTTATCACGCTCCAGTTATGTGGCGCGAGGTAATAGAAATCTTTCAGGACTTGCGTGGTGTGGTAGTGGATGGCACCCTTGGTGGTGGTGGTCACAGCGAAGCATTATTGCATTCAAACAATCACATAGCAATATTAGGGATTGATCGAGACGACGAAGCGATTGACTTTGCCAGTTCGCGCTTGTCGCGCTTTGGAAATCGATTCCTGCCGATCAGATCCGCTTTCTCAAATTTGATCGAGGTATTGACTTTGCCCGTCGTGCAAACCTGGATGTCTGATAAGCCCATCGTAGGCGGATTGTTTGATCTGGGCGTTAGTTCTCATCAGTTGGAGGCTCATAACAGGGGATTTTCATTTCACGCACGTGACTCGCTTGATATGCGAATGGACACCGATGATACGATGACAGCTCTTTCTTTTTTAGAGTTGGTCGGTGAAGTTGAACTAGCGAATATGTTTCGTGAAAATGGAGAGCGAAAATTCGGTCGATTTCTTGCGCGGAAGATAAAAATTGCAGTAGCTCAACGCCAGATCACTTCGGCGGGTCAGCTGCGAGAGTTTATTTCGTCAATTTTGCCTAAGCGAATGCTAGTGGGGAAAATTGACCCCGCAACGAAAGTGTTTCAGGCAATCAGAATTGCTGTGAACAACGAGCTTGGTGAATTGGATTCGGTTTTGGAGTCTGTTCCGTCAATCTTTCACGTTGGCTCGAAAGTTTGCTTTATTTCTTATCATTCTGGAGAGGATGAGCGTGTCAAGCGCGCTTTTACGACCTGGACAAAAGGAAACTGCCGTTGTCCGGCCGAACTCGCGTGCGTATGTGGTGCGCAAGTCATTGCAAAGACGGTAGTGAGAATGGGACGTCCAAAAGACGATGAGATGTCTGTAAATCCACGCTCGCGATCCGCAAAATTACGAGCGATTGAGATGATTGATCCCGTTACGGTCGCTGTTCTAAGGGGTCGTACTCAATGAGCCAGACCCATGAAATCAATCAAGAACACGTCAATGTTGGTTCCTTCGAAGACTGGCTTTCGTCGCGTCAAGAACATCAAATGCCAAGACAAAGCCACGCGGTCGGCGAGGTCACAAATACTTACACTGCCGCGGCGAGCCCTCGCCGACAAGCTAGGCCCAAGACTTCTCATGTGCATGCCGTCAAGGAAATGCGTTCGCCTTTTTACGAGCCCGTACCGCCAGTTCGAACAACTGCTCTTAGAGAAGTGGAGACCGGACCTCGATACTTAAAGCGACGGCGGGAGATAAGAGTTCGCCGAGGCGTACTGTTTTTTTGTGCTACGATGGTATGCCTATCTGCAATTGTTTCGGTCGTTGCAAGGGCGGAAATCGCCAAAATGTCGTTGCAGGTTGATCATCTCGACCCAACATTAACTGCTTTGCAGAACGCGAATTATCAGTTGTCGCTTCAGAAGCAGTCGTTGCAAGCTCCTGCGAGAATTGCCGCGTTTGCTCAGACACAGTTACATATGCAATTTCCTGACACTGGGTCAACTGTGACAAACACGGCCAATGCGAACTCTCTTATTTCATCGAGAAATTCGAGTTACGGTCTTTACTACACCCCTAACGGGTCTCCAACTACGACGGAACCCACTAGCAATACATCTAGAACGCCAAGTGCGCAAAAACAATTTCCTAAACAGGCTCAAAACACAGCGCCGTTTACTTCGGTGCAAACCACAAATACGACATCTGCATCGGTGGTTGTTCAAGGACCTAAAGGATGAGCACTTCTACGCGAACGAGACAAAACTACTCTGTGAATGCCCGGCATAAAAGCGGGTACCCGAGCACCAAAAAGGGCAACAAGTCGAAACGACCCGGCATGAATGCACAACATGTCAAGCGTGATCATGGCTTAGCGTGGGTTCCGGTTTCTACGCGCAGAATCGCAGCAATTCGAATTATTGCTGCGATCGTATTTATCGTGTTGATTTTGCGACTGGCTCTGGTAAGTGTGGCGCCGGCCACAGATTATAGAAACTTGGCAGCGGGCGAGGGAATTACCACGATGCAAGTTCAACCAACACGAGGTACGATTTACGATTCATCTGGTGGAACACTAGCAATCTCGACACCGAGGTCCACTGTCGTTGCTGATCCCCTTCAAGTCAGAAACCCTATTTCTGAATCTCAACAATTGTCACAAATATTGGGAATTCCCGCGCCAACAATCCGTGACCAGTTACTTTTGCCCAGCCAGTTTGTGTATATTGCGCACCAAATTACCAACTACCAAGCCTCGCTTATCAATGCCGATTCAAACAGCCTCTTTGGCATTTCTCTGGTTGATGAACCCCTGAGGATCGATCCCAATGGGGTAATGGCTGGTTCAGTAATTGGTAACGTCTCTATGTATGGTACTGGTCAAGGTGGCGTAGAAGAGATGATGAATTCTACTTTAAGCGGGAAGCCAGGTACGGATCTTCTTTTTACGTCCGTCTCTGGTTCGACACCACCAAATGGTCTTAAGGTTGTATCACCAACTGAAAATGGCAAAAATATTCAGCTTACGCTGAACTCGTCGATCCAGCTAAACACTGAGCAGTCGCTTTCGGCTGAAATGGTAGCGACTCAAGCACGGGCTGGGGTCGCGATAATGGTAAACACCAAAACGGGTGCGGTAGTATCGATGGCAAATTTGATTGCTGGTACTAATATTGCACCTTCAGCAACTGTATTCACGCCATTCACGATTCCGCAACCCAGGTTTACCTATACTGAACAGTCGCCGATCAATATGGCGACTGATTATGTATACGAGCCTGGCTCGGTAGCAAAAATTGCCACGTTTGCTGCGGCACTTAAAAATGGCGTGATTACACCCCAATCGCAACTGCTGGTTCCAGACCACCTAACGGTTGGTGGAGCGTTGTTTACTGACGCAGAGCAACACCCAACAGAATTTCTTTCTCCCAAAGAGATACTTGCTCAATCGTCGAACATTGGAACGATCATGATCGCCTCGCACCTAACTCCAAAAACCATTAATTCATCGTTTTTGAATTTTGGCTGGGGTAGATATTCAGGCATTGGCTTACCAGGTGAGTCTCCCGGATTTTTAGATCCGCCAAGTCATTGGTCAGGGACCGCGCCAGGGTCAGTTCCAATTGGACAAGATGAGGCTGTAACCCCTCTTGCTGTTCTTGACTCATATGCTGCGATTGCAAACCACGGAGTTCTAGTGACTCCGCACTTGGTCGAAAAAGTTGCAGGTGCTCCCGTTTCAAGTTCTATGCGTCGGGTTTTACCTAGTGGATTGGCAAATACCATGACGTCGCTGTTATCCGGCGTGACGGGCGTAAACGCGACCGCGCCTAGCTCGGCTGTACCTGGGTTTCAGATTTCTGGCAAGACCGGTACGGCGCAGATTCCTTATGGAGGTGGACGACCGGGATACGTACCGGGCGCATTTATGGCAACGTTTGTCGGTTTTACAACTGATTCAACAATTCCATTGGCAGAAATTGTAGTGCTGACTGAGCCCAATGTAATTTACGGTGGTTTGACTTCTGCGAAAGTATTTTCCCAAACGATGTCATATGCCCTTTATCATTTAGGCGCGACGGCGCTTGCTCCAAAATCAGCGATTTCGCAAACGCGGCAAACCTTTACTGGAATTCCTCAATTAAATCCAGCTATTGGATCCAATTGTCATTACGAACCGCACCGATTTGGGGCTAGCCTGTTTGGAACAAGCTGTGCTCAAGGCTCAAACGGTGTCGAGACGGCGCAAGTCGGTAAATTTTAGGTGGTGCTCGCGACCCGACCATTTTGTGTTCATGAGTCCAGGCAGCACTTTGAACGCGGTTGGAATGTTGAGGAGGCTAAGATTCTACTAAGCGAGCTGCTTTTTCGCGCAGGACTTGGTACTTTTGTGGCTCAGCAACCTGAGGCCGACGTAAATGGGATCTCACTCGACTCTCGAACCATACAACGTGGAGATCTTTTTATCGGCATGAATGGAATGAGCTTCGATGGGACCACGTTTTTAGAAGACGCGAGATCTCGAGGCGCGGTAGCTGCTATTTTGGCACGACCTCACCAAGGTGGACTGAATTTTCCTGTAGTTCACGTTCCAAACTTAGATCGATCCAGCGTTGCGGATATCGTTTATGCGTTTTATGGCAACATATCAAAAAAGCTCAGGCTAATTGGCGTGACCGGTACCAACGGTAAGACAACTACTGCTCAAATGATTGCCCATATTTTGAACGAGTCGGGTCTAAAGTGTGGTGTGATAGGTACCTTAAATAGCGAGCGAACCACACCTGAGTCGCCGGAAATTTTTCGGAGACTTACCCAAGAGCTTGAAGGGGGCGCGAAGTACGTGACGATGGAAGTCTCGTCAATCGCGCTAGAGCAGAAAAGAGTCAAGAACTTAGTCTATTTCGAGTCAGTGTTTACAAACCTTAGCCAAGATCATTTGGATTACCATCACAACATGAGTTCTTACTTTGCGAGCAAGGCACTTCTGTTTAAAAAGGGTGTGACCACCCTTGGTATAGTAAATCGCGATTCTGCCTACGGAAAGCAGCTCTTAAAGAATCCTGAAATTGATTTGAGTGCGGTAGGACGCGCAGATATCGAAAATGTTTCGCTTGGGGTCGACGGCTCGTGGTTTGACTACCATGGGGTAAAGTTTTATATTCCGCTGATCGGTGAGCACAATATTTATAATGCTTTATGTGCAATCCATGTCGCATCGAGCGTCGGACTTTCTCTCGCGAAAATTCAGTCAGCACTTGCAAAGTTTCCAGGTGTACAGGGGAGATTGCAAAAAGTAGTATCAAATCTGGGACCACGTGTATACGTCGATTACGCACACTCTCCGGATGCTTTACTCCAGGTAATTGTGGCAGTAAGAAAGACAATGGCTCCGGGTCAAAAGCTTTTCGTTGTGTTTGGAGCCGGTGGAAATCGCGACCGGACGAAACGCGCTCAAATGGGCTATATCGCAGCAACAAACGCAGATGCGCTCATTATTACAAATGATAATCCTCGTTTTGAGGATCCCATCGCGATTGCTGAATCGATTACAGATGGAGTTTGCGAAGCAGATGCCAATACGAGCTTCGAGGTAATTTATGATCGTCGAATTGCTATTTTTAAAGCGATCAATGACGCCGAAGAGGGTCACGTTGTTCTCATAGCGGGCAAAGGTCATGAAACCTATCAGACGGTGGGAAATACCACCATTTACTTTAGTGACGTCGAAGTAGCGCAAGAAGCGCTTAATAGATACGCAGGTAGAGTTCAGTGATAGCGATACTTGCCAGTTCCGGGGTTGCCTTTACGCTAGCTGTGGTCTTCACCAACTACTTGATTAGGCTTTTGCGACTATATAAAATTGGGCAACAAATTCGAGAAGACGGGCCAAAGCGCCATGTCACCAAGGCCGGCACGCCGACTATGGGTGGGGTGGCAATTTTGATCGGTGTCGTCGCAGGTTATGCCTCCGCACATGCAAATCTGGGTGTTCCGATCTCCAAACAAGCGATCATGGTGCTTGGAGTTACTTTGGGTTTAGGTCTGGTTGGATTTGTAGACGACTTGATAAAAGTCCGTAAAGCGCGTTCGCTTGGACTAACAAAATCAGCGAAGATTGCGGGTCAGATTATTGTGGCCGTTGTTTTTGCTTTGGGGGCGCATTTCTGGGCGCATGTGCCGTCCTCGATAGATTTTGTACGCTACGGCGCATTCTCATTACATGTCGGTACCGTCGCATGGGTAATTTTTGCGGCACTGGTTATTATCGGTTCCTCTAACGCCGTAAACCTTACAGATGGACTTGACGGTTTAGCCTCTGGCGCCGCAATATTCGCATTTGGTTGCTTGACCATCGTTGGCTACTGGCAGTTTCGTCATGAGGGCGTGTACCACGTTTCGGGGTCGCTCGATCTTGCTGTCGTTTCGGTTGCGATGACGGGAGCACTAGCGGGGTTTTTGTGGTGGAATGCTGCACCAGCTAAGATTTTCATGGGCGATACTGGTTCGTTGGCGGTTGGTGCTGCTCTTGGTGCGACGACTTTGCTATTGGGATTAGACCTCTGGCTGCCGATTTTGGCTGGACTTTTTGTAATTGTAACTTTGTCAGTCGTAATCCAAGTAATTTCATTCCGAGTATTTGGTCGCAGAGTGTTTAGGATGGCTCCGCTACATCACCATTTTGAATTAATGGGTTGGCCTGAAACTACTGTTATTGTGAGATTTTGGATGATGGCGGGTATTTTTACCGCTTTAGCACTGGGGCTATTTTATACCGATTTCTTATCCCTGGGAACGCTGGCAAAGCCATGAAACTGGAAGCATTTGACTGGCCAAATTGCACTGTTTTGGTTGGAGGCTACGGTCGGGCAGGGTCTGGTGCCGGCCAGCTCTTGGTAAGTTTAGGGGCAACTGTATTTGTCTATGATGACAGTCCTAACCTACTTATAAATTCACCACTAGAGAGAATTTCCGGTGGTGCAGAATTATTAGAGACAATTGCCTTGGTGGATTTAATTGTGGTATCGCCGGGAATTAGTCCAGGCCACGAAATATTTTCTCGGCCAGATAAAGTAGTAAGCGAGCTCGCATTTGCGAGGAGCCTAATAGATGCACCTATTGCAGCAATAACGGGCACCAACGGTAAGACAACCGTTTCCACCTTGGTGACTGAGATGCTTAAAAATTCTGGCAGGACAGCCATTGCTGCCGGTAATATAGGAACATCGTTGTCGAGTGTTGCTCTGACAAAGCCTGACGTTTTTGTGCTTGAGGCTTCGTCTTTTCAATTAGCTTTCACTCCATGTCTGAACGCGCATTCTGCGGCATTCTTGAATTTTTCTCCAGACCACCTTGATTGGCACCCAAGTCTTGAACACTATTTTGACTCGAAACTGAACGTAGCAAATGGTATGAGCCAAAACGCTTGCGTTTATGTTCCACTGGGCGAGCCATTGATTAAAAAATCGCTAGAGGAGCGTGGCGGGCATCCATGTGTAATTCCAAACGCTAAAACTTTGATAGTCGGTGGCGAAGTTGTCATAAATGGGCAAGTTGTGGCAGCCGTGTCACAGCTACACCGCAAGTTTCGTCATGATTTGGAGAATTTTATGTTTGCTGGTTCCGTCGCCATGGAGTTTGGGGTTAAGGCTGAAGCAATTGAAGAAGTGTTGTCTGGTTTTACCGGACTGGCCCATCGAATGGAACTTGTAGGGGAATACAACGGACGTGTAATTTACAACGATTCAAAGGCCACGACGCCCGACGCGGTACTTTGTGACCTTGAGAGCCTAAGTTCGGTCGTATTGATTGCCGGGGGTAGAAACAAGGGATTAGATCTTACTTCCTTAATAGGTCTCTCCAATAAATTGCGACACGTAATAGGCATTGGTGAGTCTGGAAGGGAGATATGTGCGGTATTTGCCGACACTGATGTTCCCACTACGCCAGCATCCTCGATGGCAGAGGCAGTTCAAGTAGCATTTTCATCGGCAAAGCGATTTGATGCAATTGTGTTGAGTCCTGGCTGTACCTCTTGGGATTGGTACGCATCCTACGAAGATCGAGGGACAGAATTTGTCGAGTGCGTGAAAAGGTTTGTTCCGATTCTTTTGTCGGATTGTGACGAGTAAGGAGATTATCGATGAGTGAACTACGCAGACGAGATTTTCGATTGATTCCAGGTGCAAACCAGGATAATTCACTTCTTTTAGATGATCGCGAGCCAGCGAAAGAGAGGCGTCAAACACATACTAAAACACTGGACTATAGCAGTGGTACAAGCGTTGTTGAACAAAGACAAGATCTTGAACCCAAGTTAGCGAAAAAACGTTTTCGCACATTCAGAATTCTTGTTACTTTCTTTGGCACCTCTCACACCCGCAGCGAACTTGGGTATGTGGAGTTGGATGAAGAGTTGAAAGCTCAAGAGCTTGAAAGAGCTTCTACTCAACTTGGATTCGCACTTAAATTGCTTGTAGTTTTGTTAGTGCTTGTCGGTGCCGCGATGGTGCTCTCGACCTCGTTCGTACCGTCACTCGGTGCAAAAGGAACAGGTTCGCCCTTTGCGATCTTTGAACGTCAACTGCTTTGGATTATGGCAGGACTGGCAGCATTTTTTATTGTTTCGCGTCTCAATCCAAAACGACTCGCACCTTATGCGCGGCTTATGATAATCCCGGTAATTTTACTGTTGCTATTGGTTCTGGTGCCAGGAGTCGGTGTTGCAGTTAGCGGGTCTAGCCGTTGGGTGGGATTCTCGTTTTTACGAATTCAGCCCTCTGAAGCTGCAAAGTTGGCGGTTGTTCTTTATCTGGCGGGATTTCTAACACCCGCTGTGCCAGAGCGCCTACGAAGCTTGCGTGCGGTATTTCCAGCTATTTGGTTAGTTGGACTGGCAGCATTTCTTGTTTTGGCAGAACCCGACATGGGTACTTCGCTTGTTCTTGGGACGATCCTGCTGGGAGTATTTTTTCTGGCAGGTATGCGAATGCGCATCTACATACCGTTTGTCCTGACAACGGTAACACTCGCGATCGTCGCGGCGTTTTATGAACCGTATAGGCGTCAAAGACTGCTATCCTTTTTGCATCCTTGGCAAAATCGTTTGGCGGATTCGTACCAAGAAGTACAAGGGTTAGTTGCATTTGCAACTGGCGGTACAACAGGGGTAGGACTTGGGGCTGGTTCGGCGAAGTGGGGTTATTTGCCGAACTCTCAAACAGATTTTATCTTTGCAATTCTTGGGCAAGAGGCCGGATTTATAGGATGTATGGTGGTTTTAGCAGCGTTAGTAGCACTCTGTGTTGTGGTCATGAGAATTGGACTTCGAGCTGGTTCTAGGTTTGAATATCTGCTTTGCGCCGGCGTGGCAATCTGGATCGGTTCACAGACTGCTTTCAACGTTGGAGCGGTTCTCGGCGTGTTTCCTGTCACCGGAGTACCTCTGCCACTAATTTCTGCTGGAGGGTCTTCGCTGACGATATTACTGGTGTCGCTTGGGTTGGTATATGGTGTTGCCCGACGCCCCGGTCAAGTCTTCGCGGTGGGTAACTCCAAGAAGCACAATCGCGCCAAACACTCTGTATCATAAACATATTATGCTGTCTCGTCCATTTTTTATTTGCCGAGACATATGATTACGCAGCTTCAACACTGACACAGAAATAGCGCAAATTTGCTTTTGTCAAATCGCAGGGTTCCCCTAAGGGTAGCTGGACGCCGCGCTTGGTCTTGGCCTAGAGATGCGCGCGATGCGAATCTGCCAATATTGGGCGGTTTGCGTCGTTACTGACCGCAGTAATGTCTAACAAAATAACTTGTTTTCGTAATTAGAGCTGGCTCAATCATTTCGTTTGAAGACATCTTATCTTTAGTTAATTCGGCGTCTTATCTGGCGTGAAACCAGTTGCCTAACTTTATGGGACCTGATTAAAGTTCATAAACTATTCACATGTTGATGCTGTATAGGAGTACTACACCGTGCCGTTCGTACTCCTAGCAAATCATTATGACAGGGATAAATATAAAGAGTACCAAAATAAAAATGACGACATTTTGTTTAGTTTTCTCAACTAAATTCACTCTAGTTCTCGTCTTTTATGTAGCGACGAAAGCTGAAATCATGATTTTTCAAGTATTTAATGCGTTTTCTTGTGATGCGGGTGTGTTTGGAGTGATAAATGGCAGAGAATATCCGTGAACGTGGCGAACCCGGACTTAGCCTGGCTCAGTTGCGAGCTGACGTTGCAGCGGGTGATATCGATACGGTCGTCGTAGCGATAGTTGACATGCAAGGCAGACTTGTGGGCAAGAAATTACATGCCGATTTCTTCGTGCGTGAAATTATCGTGAACGGGACCGAAGGTTGTAGCTATCTGCTTGCGGTAGACATTGACATGAATACTGTTCCAGGCTATTCGATGAGTTCGTGGGACAGTGGTTATGCAGATTTTGTCATGGCGCCTGATATGACAACGTTACGGTACCTGCCATGGCAGCAAAACACAGCTTTTGTAATGGCCGACGTGTTGAATGCTGACGGAACCCCGGTAGCTGTCTCGCCGCGTCAAATTTTGCGGGCTCAACTACAGCGACTTTTCGAGCGGAAAATGGTTGCTTTTTGTGCGACGGAACTGGAGTTTATAGTTTTTGACAATTCCTATGAAGATGCTTGGAATCGCGCTTATCGCGACCTGACGCCCGCAAATCAATACAACGTGGACTACTCGATACTTGGAGTATCGAGAATCGACTCCTTGCTTCGCGATATTAGATTTGGCATGGCTGGGGCAAACATGGAAGTGGAATCTGTAAAGGGCGAGTGCAATCTTGGCCAGCACGAAATTGCTTTTCGCTATAAAGAGGCTCTAGCAACGTGCGACAACCACTCCATCTTTAAGTTGGGTGCAAAAGAAATTGCCTCCAAGCATGGTAAAGCCCTTACTTTTATGGCTAAATATAATCAGCGTGAGGGTTCGTCGTGTCACACGCATCTTTCCATCCGGGGACAATCCGGGGAGTTGATAATGACAAGTGACAGTAATCCGGGCGAACTCTCTTCCTTTGGCAAATCTTTCATAGCGGGCCA
>JAJYGT010000047.1 GCA_021785005.1 Actinomycetes bacterium | reverse complement strand
GCTGCACGCACTGGTTGGATATCGTGAAATGATGTTAACAGCAGCCGATTACGATTAACATTTTCCAGTTTAGGGAGTCGATTTGCCAATCATCTCGGTCGGACACGCTATCACTGATTTATTTTTCGAAGTTGAGCCTGAACTCCTGGAGCGCTTCGATCTAAAACCGGGCAGCATGTCACTAGTCGATGCGCGAACAGCTAACGAAGTTCTCCAGCATCTTGAAGTTGTAAAGTGTACCTCTGGAGGATCTGCCGCCAATACTGCAGTTGGATTATCAATGCTGGGTATAGAAAGTTACTTCTATGGATCACTCGGCGATGACGAGTTTGGCCGGTCATACATCCAGGATCTTTCAGACGCAGGTGTTTTGTATTTGCAGCCGGGTGCAATGACATCCGCAACTCAATCAGGTCATTGTATTGTTTTGGTGACCCCAGACGGACAAAGAACGATGCTAACGCACTTGGGAGCTTCGATTGAAGTTGCTAGCAGAGCGCCCATACTTGACGAACAAATGTCTTCAATTGTCATATATCTCGAGGGTTACTTACTTGACTCGCCTGGAGGTACGCAAATGCTAGAACATCTTGTTAGTACCGCTGATTCGAATGTGCGTATCGCACTTTCATTGTCAGATCCGGGCCTTGTTGAGCGACATAGGACTGAACTTTGGCAAATTTTGCGACACGGAACCATATCAGTACTTTTTGGCAACAGAGATGAAGTGTGCGAACTTACCCAAACACACAACGAGTTAGACGCACTGGATCGAATAAGGGAGTTCGTAGCTCAAGGTGCCATCACGCTTGGTCCAGCGGGTTCGATTGTATTTGACCAGAAGGAGATCGAGAAAATCGAGGCCGTTGACATTCAAGTACTAGATACGACCGGAGCTGGGGATTTGTTTGCCGCGGGTTACCTGTTTGCCTTAGAAGCCAATCTTGCACTCAAAGCACGAGGTCAAGTGGGGTCTCTGTGTTCAGCGGAGATTATATCCCATCTTGGAGCGCGTCCGATGACCGACTTGAGGGAAATTATCAAGCAAAGTCTTCCGCAATACGCGACTAGCTAAAAGCTCTTTCGTAGTGTTGGCACAAGGTTGACAGGAAAGCGAGCGCCTGATCCTTGGTGAAAAACACGTGGGCGCCGGCCGAGATTGCATCTTTTTCAATCGGAGAATTGCTCCACACGGAAAAGGCAACTAATAGAGTTTTTGGAAATTGCCCGCTAAGCCGGCGGAGCGCTTCGAGTCCGTCCATTTTGGGCATCTGGAGATCTGTCATTGCTACGTCGGGCTGGGTCGATGCACAAACGTCAAGGAGTTCTTGCCCATTTCTTGCGCTGCCGACCACGTGATACTCAGGAAAATTTGAAATCGCTTCTACCAATGCCTTAAGGTAGTCTTCAGAATCATCGGCAATTACTATGCGCATGACGGATCGTTCTACCTGCTTTCAAGATGTAAGTAATTGACACTAGTATTACACAGGCACGAGGGCTGACAATGATGACGATCTTTCTGTCGAAGTAGTAAAAATTCGCCACGAGAAAGCTTTTCCAAATGCGGATCTGGATCGATTTAGACCACTGGGATCTGTCTTAAACTGAACTGCGTTGTTTTTTGCTACTTGATAGGTTTTGCCTAAAGTCGCGGCACATAAGCGACGATAGTCAAACATGACTTTGGTACATGGCTAATGCCCGGTACCAAACGATACATGGATGTTGAGCGGTAGATGGATTTACCAGTGATAGAGCGCGCATTATGCAATGAGATTTGGGGCGGAACCTGTAAAGAGGTAGTTCTGTACCCTGTTTTTACATGCCCGAACGGACACAGTGCTAAGGCTGTCCGACATCAGCGTCAACCAAAAGTTGTGGTGGGTTGGGATGGCGAGAGTGCAGAAGTAGACATAGGCGCCCTTGTGCGTACGGTGCTCAGTCCTTTTGTGAGTGAAAATCTTATTGGAAAGCTCCTCGAACAAGTTGAGATCGATCAAGATCTCGCGCAAGAGTTATCCAAGGCACCGAATCTTCCGTTGGAGCGATTCTCCGATTGTTTGAAATATAAAAAAGTGCCAGTACGCGCCTTGGAGATGCTCGTTGACGAAATGCTAAGGTTATTCCAATCTGCGCCTAAAACTTCTTGGTTGAGCGGGTACTCCCGACATGAAGTCCCAACTTCGTTGTGGGGTCCAATTAGCGAAGTGGAACTAGAAATGATCGTTGGACCGGTTCCTAGTTCAGCTCATGACGCAAATCTTGAAAAGTTAACCGATTTGAGCGGTGACCCGGTATTTCACCACAGTCTAATTACCGAAATATGTAGCAGATCGCTTCCCCGGAACGTGGCCGAAAAAGCGCTAATTCAATTTTCCAAGAGCAAAGATGTTGATGATTGGGATCTTGAGGAGTCAAAAGAATTAATTGCAGAGACCTACGGAGACTAAGCTGCTTCGGGACAAAAATTTACTCGGCTCGCGGATCTTCTGTGAGCAGCGGTAGTTCCGCGGAAACGACAACTATAGGCATTTTTTGCGACGATTGCATATTTCTTAATGCCGAGATCCAGGGTACGGCTGGCGGGTCGTTGTGCGTGTCGACTAGATGATTTGAGTTCGACCATGGAGTTCGAGTTGTATAAACGATTGCAGACTCTTTTGAAGTCTCAATGGACTGAAATATGCGTATTGTAAATGTGCCACCAACAATCTCCACTGAGTCTGACAATAAAGGAATACCCAAATGACCGGTGCGCCGGTTGTGCCGTGAAGATGATTTCGCTAATATCGTCGCAATTTCTTCCAATGTTACGATGTCGCTGGCACTTATAGGGTTGATGGAGGTAATCTGTATGTTTTGCTTGTTGGCTAGCGCGAAAAGGGCAATCGGTCCGCCACCGGCACCCTTGAGTGCATTGGCGCTGAGTTCTTGAACGCATCGAAATGCGAGAAATAACGCTGGTAAGTCCTTTTTATCACGCCTTTGCAATGCGCTTAACTCAATATTTGTCGCGATCGACTGGACCGTACCAAGTTTAACCGAATCTAGATGCTCTTTGACTGCTTGTTCTAGATCCGAATGTGTTAGCCCTAATGGATAGAGGTTAGAAATCATATTTCGCATCCAGCTGCTTGCCCTGTCGATAAGTTCGATTGCGGGGACAATGGAGCTTTCGAGATTAGACGAGCCGTTATTTAGTTGAAGGCGTATTCTAGCTGCGGCGAGAAGCTGCAACGGGTTGTCGTGTATTGCTTGGGCTACCTCACGTCGTTCCTGGTACTGGGTCTCGAGCAGGGCATTTTTACGTTGGAGATCCATTTCGTTCAGGATCCCAAGGCGCATCTGGTCAATCGAGGTTGATAACGATGAAATCTCATGTACGCCGCGCAACGCAACCACTGACCCTAAACTCCCACTTGCTACCGTATTGGCTACTCGCTCTAACCGCTTCATTGGCGTGACTATCATTTTTGCGAACATTATTACGATGCCGGCGATAATCAAGAGCGAAACTACTCCAGATACGACGACCGTGTTTTTTAGTTTTGTCAGTGCTTGGGTGGCCGCACTTTGTGCAGCTTGTTTGGTATTAATTGTGGCGTTGCTTAGGGAATTAATGTCGTTTTGCAATATGTCAAAGTTGTGTTTATCGGATTTCAAACTTGCCTGAACTGCAGTTGGTAACCCTGATTCGATTAGGGATGGGACGATTTCATGTAATGACGCGGATATTTCCCATCCACGTCCGACACTTTGCACCGTATTGAGGAGTCGTTGAAGTTTAGGGTAGGGCGCTATGGCTGGGAAGAGGATTTTGTACGCTGAGTTTACAGCGCTCGTCCCTGCTACAAAAGGTGTCAAGAACGTCGCGTCTCCAGTTAGGACATAGCCTCGCAATCCCGTTTCTTGCTCGAGATAGCCAATCAACAAGTCGCTTTCGGCGCTTTCCGCGGGGTTAAAATGGTTTGTGGTTGCCTGGGAGGCGCGGACATCGTTCGAAATCGCACTTGCAATGGCCAGGGTTTCGACTAGCGTCGACGCGCCAAGCAAAATACCAACAACCGCGAAAATAACCGAAAATGAAAGTCTTGGATGCCTCGAATGTTTCGATAGTTTTGACATTGAACCTCGAGTTTTCCAAAGGCAAAAGTATTTACAGTTCCAAGACTATATATATTTTCACGTTTATGCAGGATAATTGATTGGGTAACTATCAATGATTACCAAAAGATCCACCGCGAATGACCAATTTGTTGAAGGCTTATTTTGATATAGTTGGTTGTCGGGCAATTCCTGAATCTTGAAATGCGACCTAAAGCCAAGGTGCGCAACTGCGATTTGCAGGTTAACGGTTCGGTTATGCGATTCGAGATTACGCTTTTGGTTCTTATAGATTATTTATTATGCAATGAATTGCATCGATTCGAAGTTAAACAAACTGACTCTGCCGACTGATCTCAAAACTTGGGCTGAGAGAAACATTATATAAAGTACCAGAAGCTCGAGGTTTTGGGAGGAAAATTGATTGATGCGAAGATAAGGGTTCTCATTGTTGAAGACCACCTAGTGTTTGCCGAAACAATGTCCCTAGCATTACGCGCTCAGAGCGACATGGAAGTAGCTGGACTTGCTACTGATGCGGGCCAGGCTATGAACTATCTCAAGAACCATTTTGTGGACGTCGTCTTGTTGGATATGCGCCTGGATAAAGAAGAAGGTTTGGACGCTTTATCAAAACTGCGTGAAGTTGATCCAGAGGTCGCGATTTTGATCCTTACTGCGGTGCGTGATCCGCGCAGTGCGGCATTTGCGGTAGCTCACGGTGCTGCTGGGTTCTTGACAAAGGATATGCCTCTAGGTGAAGTGATGCGTGGTATCAGGGATGCCTCCAAAGGTCGAGCCGTCATGGAGCCGTCTATGGCAAGCGAAGTTCTTGGAATACTGTCAGGGCGTCGTCAGTGGATTGGTGACGATTTAACTAAGAGAGAAGTCGAAGTACTTCGCCTATTAGATCTAGGAAATTCTGCTCAAGAGATAGCTATTGAACTCAAAATAAGCCTAAATACCGCAAGGAACCATATCGCGAGAATCATTTCAAAACTGAACTGTCACTCAATGTTAGAAGCAGTATCTATTGCGCGTAGAGAAGGTATTTTAGAGTGAGTGGACCTAGATGTTTACGCAGGCAACCCACTGATCGTCGGCAAAGAAAACTACTCTATTTCACCGCGGACTTCGTCGAAATACTGGATTTATGACCTGCTGCTAAGCAGCTAGAACGGAGATTGCTTACTCGGGCCTTGAATTCGAATTTGAGCATGATCTATCATTGGGCGTCAGCACTAGTAAAAGTTTGGGGTGTAGTGTGCCTAGTGAATGGTTGAAGCGAAGAGTAATAGGATTCGCACATCAAGGCGGAGCGCTCGAAGCACCTGCTTCGACGATTTTCGCTATGTGCAACGCTGAAAGGGCTGGCGTTGGTGGTTTGGAAGTTGATGTACACCGTAGCCTAGATGGAGAACTCATTGTTTTACACGATAAACGGACTGATGCCTCTACTCAACGACGAGCTCGAATCGCAGAACTCACCTGGAATGAGTTGTCCCAGTTAGACAACGCCTACTGGTTTACCAAAGAATCCAAAAGCTCCGATCCCGACCTCAATGAAGTCCAGAATTACAATTATCGGGGACTAGCGCCAATGGATTCGCGTTTTGGCATAGCGCGTCTCGGGGATGTTCTGGGAAACTTTTCCAATATGGTAATCAATATCGATATCAAGGATTCAAACTATAGTCAGGAACCGTACGAGGATTTGGTTATCGGAGAGATTTTGCGGTTTAATGCGGTTGATCGGGTGATCGTGGCGTCGTTTAACGATTCATCGTTAAACGAGGTTCGAAAGCAATATCCCGATATATCGACTTCTGCGGGTCCGGGTGAAATTGCAGAGTTTTACTTTACGCTGCTTGCGTCTCCAAAAGAAGCGGTTGACATAGCGGCTGAGTCACCGTATGTCGCTTTTCAAATTCCCCGATATTATGGGGAGATAGAACTTGTTACTTTACAATTTGTGGAAGCCGCACACAGTGCAGGAAAAGCAGTTCATGTTTGGACTATCGATGACGAGAAACAAATGGAAGATCTGCTCAGACTCGGAGTCGATGGGATAATGTCAGATCGGCCAAGTCTCTTGGCGCGTTCGCTAAAGAAGCATTCGGTGCTATACCGACTTTAGGGTGATTCATTTTCTTGAGTCCACAATTTGCTAGAAGTTAAATATACAATTTGCTAGAAGTTAAATATATTGACATCAAGATTGCGCTTGAAATCCGAATTGAGAACTAAATGAAAATACTTGTCGCAATGTCGGGTGGTGTGGATTCGTCTGTTGCGGCTCTGTTGCTAAAAGATCAAGGACATGAAGTCGTGGGCGCCACAATGAAATTGTGGGGCGGTTTTAGCGATTCCGGTTGCTGTTCTGTATCAGATGTCGCAGACGCACGGATGGTGGCACAAAAAATTGGCGTCGAGCACCATGTGTTTAACTTTACCGAGGAGTTTCAAGACGCAGTCGTAGACTATTACGTCGACGCACACACAATCGGTCTGACCCCAAACCCGTGCATTGAATGTAATCGTAAAATTAAGTTTGATCTATTTATTGATCGTGCACTGCGGCTCGGGTTCGACTACGTGGCTACTGGTCATTACGCTCAAGTTTCAAATAGGGATGGCATATTTCACTTAACGCGTGGGTTAGATGAAACCAAAGATCAGAGCTATGTCATATCGATGCTCAATCAAGAGCGCCTTGCGCGTCTAATGTTGCCGATTGGCGAATTAAAGAAGGACTACGTACGAGAGATAGCTACTGCAGCTGGGCTTGTTACTGCGTTCAAGCCGGATTCACAAGATGTTTGTTTTATCGCGAGTACCGCTTCTCGAGCAGATTTTCTTGGTGAACGTACAAAATTGCATCCAGCGACAGTCGTGGACAGTGAGTCAGGTGATGTGCTTGGCGAAATTCCGGCGGTCGAGACAGTAACGATTGGACAGCGTCGTGGGCTCGGAACTCTCGGAGATTCCAAACGACGCTATGTAGTTGATGTGGATTTTACAAGCAAAACTGTGTTTTTGGGATCATTGGCAGATACCATGGCTAAATCATTGTTTTATACGAATCCAACCTGGAGCTACAAACCCATTGACGATGGCGAGTTGCTTGAATTTCAAACTTCAGCTCATGGCTACCGAAATGAAGGGTATGTTTATCATGCGTCCCAAATGCGTATTGACTCAATCAACCCTGTAAGAAGGGTCGCGCCTGGTCAAACAGTAGCTTTCTACCGTGGAAACGATGTAGTTGGTTCGGCGTCTATTAATGTTCCGGTCGGGGCAATGGAGCACCTTTAAATTCGTACTTTCTTATCACCATCAACGACATTTTGAAGAGTTGAGACGGATAGTTTTGGGGTTCAAGATGACAGACGACGTGAATACTGACGGTACCAAGGAAGCCGAAAAGCGTATTTCGGTCCTTAGGGCTCGAATTCGGCAATGGGACTTTGCTTATTACGGCCTAGATTCACCCATGGTCAATGATTACGAATATGACATGGCCGTAAGGGAATTAAAGGAATTAGAAGATAATGTTTCTGAGGCAAGTCGTCTAGATTCTCCTTCGACTCGAGTCGGTGGCTTTGTGTCTGAACTTTTTTCACCAGTACGACATGTGATTCCCATGCAGAGTCTTGATAACGTATTTTCCGACGATGAACTTTTCTTTTGGATGGCCAAGGTCGAACGAGCACTAGAAGATCGTTTAGGTACTTTATCGGGTGATTCAATCGATCTCGTATTTGAACTGAAAATCGATGGACTAGCGCTTGCACTTAGTTATGAGCGCGGAATACTGACTCGCGCAGCGACTAGAGGTGATGGCGTTACCGGCGAAGATGTGACCGCGAATGTGATGACTATCGATGTTATTCCAAAAGAGTTACCAGAGGAATTTAAAGATTTAGATTTGGAGGTGCGTGGCGAAATTTATATGCCGGTGGCAGCTTTTTTGTCCCACAATGACTACGTGACCAAGTTGCTCGAATCTGGTTCGCTGACAGCTCGCGATAAATTGAAGTTATTCGCCAATCCCCGCAATGCAGCGGCTGGGAGTTTGCGGCAAAAGGACCCTAAGGTAACTCGGTCGCGTCATTTAAGTTTTTTTCCTTACCAAGTGGCATATTGTTCCGGACATGAATTCACGAGCCATGTGGAATCACTTGAGTTTTTATCAACCCTTGGATTTACCTTAAACCCAAATGTTGAGCGGGTTCACGGAATAGATGCTGTTTTAAGTCGCTTAAAGCGCTGGTCAGTCGACCGGCACTTGCTTGATTACGAGATTGACGGAGCCGTGGTCAAGTTAGATTCCATAGCGCTACGCGATGCCGTCGGTACAACATCGCGCGCTCCTCGTTGGGCAATCGCATATAAGTTCCCTCCGCAAGAGAAATCTACAAAACTTGAAAGAATCTCTGTTTCTATCGGCAAAACTGGACGTGCTACTCCATTTGCTGAGTTAATCCCAGTTCAGATTTCGGGTTCCGAGGTTGCCTTGGCAACTTTGCACAACAGCGCACAGGTTGCTTTCAAAGACCTAAGAGAAGGTGACACGGTCATTGTGCGTAAGGCTGGAGATGTCATTCCTGAAGTCGTAGCACCAATATTAGAATTCCGACCAAAATCTAGTACCCCGTGGGAGTTTCCAGATCGTTGTCCGGTTTGTGGTGAGTTACTGTTTCGAATCGAAGGAGAAGTCGATTGGTATTGCCCCAACTTTGAATGTCCGGCACAGGTTGTTGCCAGGATTGCACACTTTGCATCCCGTGGAGCAATGGACATTGCCGGTCTTGGAGAAACGAACGCCCAGCGTTTTTACGACCTTGGTTTGGTCAGGACAGCAGCCGATTTGTATTTTCTACAAAAAGAGGATCTTTTGAAGTTGGAGGGATTCAAGGAGAAAAGCGCCGCTCAACTAATTGATGCGATCGAAAAATCAAGAACTCGGCCTTTAGATAGACTTCTCGTAGCACTTACTATTCGCCACGTGGGCGCTGTTGCCTCCCAGGCGCTTGCACTTAGGTTTGGTACTTTGAGCGCACTGTTTGAGGCTACCCCAGAAGAAATTGCTAGCGTAGACGGCATCGGCGAGACAATTGCCATGGGGGTGGTTGCTTTTTTTGCGGACGGAAAAAATCGGGCTATGATAGATCGCCTCATGCAGGGAGGTGTTAATCCAACTTCTAATTTGCCGGTCGTTGCGCAAAGCAACTTATTGTCAGGTAAGTCATTTGTAGTTACCGGCACATTATCGAGGTACTCTCGGGTCGAAGCTGAGCAGGCGATTCGAAATGCTGGGGGTAGGGTAATAAGTTCGGTGTCTTCAAAAACTTATGCGGTGGTAGTTGGAATCGAACCCGGTGACTCCAAGATCAACAAGGCCAATGCACTGGGAATACCTCAAATTGATGAAGAGACGTTTTCCCGCCTGTTAGATTCAGGCTCTTGATAAGGTTGTAAATATGCATGCTATCTGCTTGAACGATAAAATTAACCCATGCTTGCTCTAGACTACATGTAGTGAGAATTGAATCCAACCAAGCAATACCCGACGTAAGAGTACGGTTTAGAACTAGCGAGTGACATTTCGTGACGCGACAACGTGAATACATTGGCTCAGTGCTTTCTGGCAAGTACATTCTCGAGGATATCCTGGGTGAAGGTGGCTCTGGGATTGTGTACTTAGCGACAGACCCGGTTCTGTCTCGCAATGTCGCAATAAAGTTACTCCAGGATAGATTGAGCTCGGATGAGACTTTTATCCGCAGATTCAATCGAGAGGCAAAAGCCGCTGCCTCGTTGACGCATCCCCATATAGTATCAGTGTTTGAATCTGGCCAGGATCACTCAAAACTTGGTTCGTCTCCGTATATTGTGATGGAGTACTTGTCTGGTGGGACTCTTAGACAACTCCTGGATCGTGGTTTTAGAATGTCAATTCCGCAGGCCACCACAGTAGCGTTACAGATTATGCAGGCGCTAAGTTATGCGCACGCGCGGGGGTGTGTACACAGAGATATCAAGCCTAGTAATCTTTTGTTCGATGAGGATGGTCATATCCGGATCGCTGACTTTGGAATTGCGCGTGCATTGTCAGAATCCTCATTTACTGAACCATCAGGTATCATGATCGGTACGGCCAAATACAGCTCGCCTGAACAAGCAGGTGGGCGCGTTTCTGGATTGCCGTCGGATTTGTATTCGTTTGCCTTGGTCATTATCGAATGTGTGACGGGAATAGTTCCTTTTAGCAGCGAACTGCTAGCCACAACTTTGTTGGCGCGAAATGAATCAGATCTACCTGTGCCCGCAGCAATGGGACCACTGCGGCCATTGTTGGAAAATTTGGGAAAATCGAACGCTGATGCACGCATGTCTGCTTCGGATGCTGTCACAATGTTGTCGGAAATCGTACGCGCATTACCAGCTCCTGATCATATTCCGGTGCAAATTCGTCGGCAGCGAGGCGGGGTAAATCTAGGGAATCGGTCAGGCGCGGATATTTCGTTGATCGGCTTTGGTGAAAAGACCGCTGGCGCTTCCGGGGCAAATTCATTTGATCAAAAGGTCGGACCTTTGGATGATACGATTGTTTTGGATTCAATACAAGATCAATCGAACAGGCAGGGAAGTACTTATCTGTACGATCAGGATAACCAAGATCATACGCTTGTATTTTCCCAAGCTGGCCTAGCTGCATCCGCTATGAATCCCGACGACACTGTGGTCGGGATTTTGAGACAGACTTCAAGTACGACGATGGGTGAGCTTTCAGAAAATGCTTTGCAAAGCGCTTCTAAATCATCTTCAATCACAGATGCCAGCAGCGAACCCGATGCCCCCGTTTCAAAAGCTTTAAAAAAGCCAAAAGCGGCAAAAGCAGCTACATTTGCTGGTCTGGCGGCGATCACTTTAGCTTTGATTTTAGTCTTAGCATCATTTGTTTTTTCTACGCCACATGTAATTTTGCCCAGTCTTGTAGGCAAAACCAAGACCCAAGCTATTGCTATATTGGGATCCAAAGCCTTGACACTTGCTCAGGTCACCTATGCCAGAAGTTCAAGCGTGTTAGTCGGAGAAGTTATATCTGAGTTTCCAAGTCCAGGTCAAAGCATACAAGAAGGCTCAAAGATCTCACTTGTTATCTCAAGCGGACCACCAAACGTTACTGTTCCGAGCGTAATTGGCCAAACCCAAGCAGCAGCTATAGCGTCGATAACTGCCAACCACCTAGTCTCGTTATTGACGACGGCTTACTCAGAGACTGTTGCTGCGGGATCTGTGATTTCGGAATCGTTGGTCGGGCAAAGTGTGCGACCAAGTACCACCGTAGACATCGTCGTATCTAAGGGACCAGTGCCAAGAACTATTCCGAACCTCCAAGGTATGACGTATTCGGCTGCGCAGAACCAACTAGTTGCAATCCAGTTGCAAATCTCAGAAACTCAACAGTACTCTAATTCAACACCGCAAGGTATCGTGATGTCTCAAACTTATGCCGCTGGGGTACAGGTCGCTCGTGGGACCGTAGTTGGCGTTGTGGTTTCTATGGGCCCTCATACCGCAATTGTTCCAGATTTGACCGGAATGTCGCTATCTCAAGCCCAAAATACCGTCGCACAAGTTGGTCTTTCAATTGGCAACGTATATGGTCCTAATGGAAGCGTCATAGTGATTCTCCAAAATCCGCCAGGTGGATCGACCGTTTTATATGGCTCGAGTGTCGATATTTGGGTTACCAAAAAATAAAGATCTAACTGGTAAGATCTTTGATTTTCTCGGAAATACTGCCTGCATTTAATTCATCTGGAGTGATGATTCCCTGGAGCGCAAGAAGTTTTGTGAAATCTCCAGTTACACGGATTTTGCCTGCCATGAAAGCACTCATAGCAGCTTGCACATCCATATTTACAAATATTGCTTTTGCGGTTTCGTAGTCAATCTTTAGGGTTATGTCGGCGTCAGGTAGCTCTCCCAACTCAATGTCAATGAATCCGGGGGATGAGTCGATGTAGGCTTTGATCTCGCCTTCGCCAAAAGGTATTTCAGTCACAATCTGGTTCATTTTTACCACGATGTCCAGCGGCGGTGGGCCGAACTCATTAAGATGGCTTTGGCGCAATTCGCGAACCTTTTCAATCCACTCTTTAGATAAAAAAGCGTATTTTTCCATGTTGGTGATTTTCCTCCCAGTGAGTGCGCTTCTCCATGTTACAGGCCAAATTGTTTTTCCGTAGGAATTTGTCGTGTCTAGGTATCGATAACGCATTCACGGCGCCTTTAAATTTGGGTTGCACCGCGGTGGTTCAGAATCGCAGAATATGTTGGCGAAATACAGAGAAAACGACAAATTGAGAAGATGGTAGTGATGTATACAAGTATACGTTAGGATGTGCTCTGGAGGTAGGCATGCGTCTGGTTGTTGTGGGCGGAACAGTAGTGAACGCGTCTGGATCGCAAGTTGCAGACGTACTTATTGAAGACGAGCGAATAGTTGGTATCGTCAGTAGCGGGATGGGAACGGGTGACCGTATTGTCGACGCGACGGGTTGCTTAGTCATTCCTGGTGGAGTAGATCCACACGTTC
>JAJYGT010000099.1 GCA_021785005.1 Actinomycetes bacterium | reverse complement strand
CTATCTCAGAGGTCAGGTTCGATGATGCACTTCACGAATTCACGACACTAACAGGCATCAAAGAGGATCTTACCGAGATCATTCTTAATTTAAAGGATGTTGTATTTCGATCGGAAATTGATGAACCAATTACAGTTAGATTAGACGTTCGTGGACCGGGCATAGTCAGGGCGTCGGACTTCATGTTGACGGCCGATATTGAAGTTGTCAATCCCGATCTTGCAATTGCAACCCTTTCTGATAAAGGCCGATTGGCATTTGATGCAGTGGTCGAAAAAGGAAAGGGATATCGATCGGCTGACTCGTCGCGCTCAAGCGGCATTATCGGTCGAATTCCGGTTGATGCAATATTTTCTCCAATTCGACGTGTGTCAATTGATGTGACAGCGACTTCTGGCGAACAATCGATGGAGTACGACCTTCTTACACTTGATATTGAAACCGATGGCTCAATCACGCCTAGAGAAGCTTTGGCTTCTGCTGGCGAGACTCTTCGGTCATTGGTGGGACTAATTGCAGATATGAGCGATGAACCTCAGGGTCTTTCGCTGACGGAAACTCCAGTGATAGAGGTAAGATCTCCCGATCTAGATCTCCCAATTGAGGATCTAGAACTAACAGAACGTCCGCGCAACTGTTTGAAACGCGCTCAGATCAATACGGTAGGAGAGCTGTTAGCTCGAAGCGCTGATGATCTTTTGTCTATTACTAACTTCGGACAGAAGTCTCTGGATGAAGTCGTGACGAGATTAACTGAGCGTGGATTAACGCTTAGAAAGAGGGATTAGATATGCTAGGTACCCCTAAGAAAGGTCGTCGCTTCGGTGGCGATTCAAAGCATCAAAAGGCGATTCTTGCTAACTTGGCGGCGTCTTTGTTTGCCGCGGAATCAATCACTACAACCGAAGCTAAGGCTAAGGCTTTGCGCCCGGTAGCAGAGCGTTTGATTACTAAGGCCAAGCGCGGTGGTCTGCATAATCAACGAGCCATTGTGGCATTCTTGCGTGACAAGGATATGGCGCAGAAGTTGATGACCGATATTGCCGATCGTTATAGTGACAGACACGGTGGCTATACTCGAATTCTCAAAAAAGGACCAAGACAAGGCGATAATGCGTCTATGGCAATTATCGAACTCGTTTAAGAACTTTGTAATTAGGGTGGACTGCGTTTTCGCGGCCACCCTTTTTTGTTATTAGAGAAGACGTGAATGGCTGCTCGAAAATACGTTCCTGACGCGATCACTTATTTTGCAATTGAATTAGCTTACGATGGTACAGACTTTGTTGGATACGCTAAACAGCGTGGTCAAACGACCGTGCAAGGAGTATTAGAGAGCTCTTTATCGGTCATCTTTGGGCCAACGCTTTTTTCTACCGCAGTGGCCGGACGCACTGATCGCGGCGTACATGCTTTAACGCAAGTTGTGAGTGTATCGCTTGAGAGAGAGCTGCTGATAGATTTAGATAAGTTGGTGCGATCGTTAGAGAAATTGACACCGAATTCGGTTTCGATTCGCCGAGCTGTCGCTGTAGATGAACATTTTCATGCTCGTTTTTCGGCGGTCAGGCGCAGATATTGGTATTTGCTTTCTACCGCTTCGTTTGAGCTTCCGCACTTACGCCGCTTATCTTGGAACATTGGTGCGTCCTTTGATTTCGAAGTTTTTTTCCAAACTGCTAGTCAGTTTGTTGGCGAGCATGATTTTACGAGTTTTTGTCGTAAGGATGTCAATTCCAGATCGCTGGTCAGACGCGTTGAATCTGTTGCCGTTTATGAATGGAGTCATGGGCTTTATGCGTTTGAGATAGTTGCAAATGCGTTTTGTCATCAAATGGTGCGTTCGATAGTTGGTTTTTTGGTTCAAGTTGGGCGCGGGTTCAGGGGCGGTATCGACCTGGCGGATTTGTTGGTCGCTCGTAGTCGCGCAAGTACTGTTGATTTAGCTCCTCCATATGGACTTTATCTTGCAGGTATTGGTTACCGGGAGCCGTATGAGTCGATTATGCTCGAGCCAATCGTATGTCCTGGAATTAAATTATTTGCTTCAGTAAGTTGATTTGTGGTACACCAAAATCTGATGGGCAACTATAATGTCCATTTGTGTCTTTAGCGACTTAATGATGTCGCTTCCTAAAGTTACTCGTACAAGCAAGAGAGATAATGCGTACTTTTTCTACCAAGCCAGCTGAAATTGAGCGAAAGTGGTTTGTTGTTGATGCCGAAGGCATGGTCCTTGGGCGTCTCGCCACGGAAGTAGCCAGGATTCTTCGTGGTAAGCACAACCCATACTTTGCACCAAATCTTGATACTGGTGATCACGTCGTAGTCATCAATGCGGATAAAGTGATTTTGACCTCGAATAAGGCGGAGCGTAAAATCGCATATCGTCACACAGGTTATCCTGGAGCATTGCGTGCGACTAATTATACCGAACTAATGGAAACCAAGCCCGTGTTTGTTGTTGAGAAGGCAATTCGCGGTATGCTGCCCAAGAATCGTCTTGGGAGAGCTATGTTTTCCAAGTTGAAGGTCTATGCTGGACCGGTTCACCCCCATAGTGCTCAAATGCCTGTACCGATGGAAATCAAGAGTTCCGT
>JAJYGT010000044.1 GCA_021785005.1 Actinomycetes bacterium | reverse complement strand
TTAGATAGAACCCAACCAGTACTGCCAATGAGACCCTTTGTACCGGAACGCCAGACCCATGATTATAAAAGACATGGCACAACAAATCTCTATGCCGCATTAGATGTGGCTAGTAGAAACGTCATGACCAAGACTACAAAAGCTCATAGGTCAATAGAGTTTCTAGAGTTTTTGAACCAGATCAAAAAACAAGTTCCAAAAGAATTAGAAATCCATGTCATATTAGATAACTATGGCGCTCACAAGACCCCAGCCATCAAAGATTGGTTACTAGAAAATCCAAGATTTCATTTTCACTTTACACCAACTTATTCATCGTGGATGAATCTGGTAGAGAGATGGTTTGGAGAGTTGACCTTTAAAGCATTACGCAGAGCAACACACAGGTCTGAAAAACAGCTAATTGCAGCTATCAACGCTTGGACCAAAAGCTGGAACGAGAATCCCCGTCCTTACAAATGGGTAAAGACAGCAGATCAGATCTTTGAATCCATTGCAAAGTTTCTAAACTGAACTTCTGAATTGGGACACTAGGTGCGTGTGTAGGACAGTGTCTCAACGGTGAGTGCATTTCGCAAAGCGACTTACGCTTAATGTTCGCAAAACCAGAAAAGGTGTCATATCTAGAAAAGCAATTCAATTTGAATATTGTCCCATGAGGCTGATATATTACGCTTCGATGGTCTTCTTCTGAAGGCTGGATACAAGTTTGCAGCGCTACCCAACCTCGTTATCTTATGTTTTTGACAATCTATTGTTTTACGGTTACACCCAGAGAGATCTGTATCGTCGGACTATGCGCGTTGGTTGGGGCTTTCCAAGGTTCGTGCTTTATAAATTCGAAATGATTCGTTTGATCCGTGGTACATCTCGGGCATACACAACTGCCGATTGAAATTGTCCCTGTTGTTGTATTTCATTGTGTTGAAACGTCCGAATTATGATTCCGCGTTTTTTAAGAATCGGAATAATGTTGTCTAGGTCGTACTCATCATTGAAAAGTGTGGTCTGTACAAAGCCATGCGCCTGCATCCACTCATCCCTTGACTCAATCATGGTTGTGCGAAATGCGCCAAATGACGCGAGTGCGCCATCTTGGATAAGGTCTTCGTCGTGGTCCTCGCCATCAGATACTGTCGTGCAAATCTCTTTTTCACGATCTAGGTGTTTCTGACTCAACTGAGTTTCTTGGCTTGACGAAGAAAGAGCGAGGAGATCTAAAAGACGCGATCGAACGATATTCAAACGATAGTTTGTTTCCTGCCAAAGATTCCCATTTTCATAAATTAGTATTGGATCCGGCACTGAAAGCGAAAGGCCGTCAAAGCAAATCAGCACAGCAAAAAAAAGTACCGAAGGAACCATTGTCAAACCTTCGTTTTGCGCGAGTCGTGCAGCTATACGCAGCGCCCAGCGAGCGAGCGAAATAAGCACAGCTTGCTCATTTGAGTCGATACTAAACAAAGCGTCCACTGGCGAACGGATAACCGACGAATTATCGGGTATTGTCTCGTAGCGTCCGCAGCAACGTAAGTGCGTTCTGTCTATTCCTATGCGGTCCGCGGTTCTAGAATCTAAGGTTCTGGTCTGTTGAAGCACAAGCCTTACCTCGTTGTCTATATCGAGATAAGGCGCCCGACTAATATTGGCGAAATATACTCCACCGGATAATTCAGGTGACTTTCCAGCGCTACCAACTGGAGTCGGAATTGCGGAATTGCGAGACCGATCCAGTCGTAGGCCAATTAAATATTCGAGAAGTTCCTCAGAAGGCTTAGGTATCATAGCGATCAATACCACCACTCCCACGGCTGCCAAACCAAAGATCCTTTGCCAGTCGAACCAACTTCTTGCCAAACACAAATTATCGGATTACCGTTCTCGTCCAAGACCACAGTTCCGATTGTGTAGCCCTCACAACTATCTCCCGCGAGAAAGTACGTCTTTGTCCCGCATGTTCCGCCCGGTTGACAGATAAGCGAAGGATCAGTTGCCGATCCACTGTTGGTGACAAGAGCTCTATTTGAAGACGCATAGGCTGGTGTACTAGCTAAAATCTTGCCCCCAACACCTAAAGTAATCACCATTGCACGCCATTTGGAGTAATTATGAGTTCTTTAGTCCAGATGTGATTGCAATTGAATTATGGTACCATAAATATTCTTTCGATGTGCGAATTTTTTTACGAATACAATATTGAATCAATAAATGTCTATTGGCTTGGAGATCTGCCGATCTAATCTTGTGTGCAGCGGACTGTGTGCTTGGCCTAGAACAGTCGCCTAGGTGTAGATGGTGCAACCGGTGATCAGGCGATGCCGATCTTGAACTTTCTGATTTGCATGAAAGATTCTTCTACATTGTTTTTGTAACGCCAATATCGTTCAATACAAATTTCCACCTTGCTTTTCGAGCGGTGATAGCTTCCAGACTTTGGAAATAATCTGGTCGGAGCCCTGGAGTATCGATAAGCGATTCCGCAATAACGCCTATTGTGATGTCGAATCGAGTCGGGTTGTGTTTAAAAAACTCTCAAGAATCAAATTATGCTTTCACGAATTTGGTGAGATAACAAAACCTGCGGTGGAAAACGAGATCGAAAAACCAGTTTGGCCATTACTTGAATTCTGTGCCTTCAATTTGCGTGGTTGTAGAATTCTAACCCCAACTGATTCCGCGGTAATCTGAGCATTGGCGTCGTTCTTCCCATCGCGTTTGATAGGGTGATGTTCGCACTCAGACTCGCCAAAATAATTTTCCATGGTATCCTGGAGAAGCTCAATACGACCACCTTGTGTCGAATACTGTCTCAATTGCAAGATAGTTAGAAATTTGTACTTGGGGTCGGTAAACCTGCGAACGTTTGTAGGTATCATTCTAAATAAATAATCCATTGCGATATTTCTTGGGTTGTTCAAGCATCGATTTTCGTGGTGTGAAATTCAATAGGTTTTTGACTAGGGGTATGGTGCCGGGAGGTTTTGTACCGGCAACTAACTATTAGCGGTACCCTGGGTATCAATTCTTGAAATTGTTCGGTGTCAGCCCAAGTAGGCTAGCTAAGATGACGTTTTCTTGGTGCTTTACGCCAGAATATGGCTAACAGAACAATCATATTTAGCAACAACGACGAGTGGATCATATGGAACTTGGAGAGATAAAACAGGTAGTTCAAGAGTTGACTCAGGAGTTCGAGGTCGCGTTCAGCGGTATTTCTTCGAGTACGGACGTTGGATTGCTCTCAAGCGAATTTATCGGCAAAAAAGGTAAGGTAGCTACGATTTATCGACAGCTTGGGGCAATGGAAGCGGCTGATCGACCCAAAGCGGGAGAAGTCATTAATGCCTTGCGCGATCACATTCAGGGCCGAATCGACGGTGCGTTGCCCCTTTTCTTAGAGCGTGAACGTATAGAAACGCTCAACGCCTCAATGAGCGACCCGACTGCAATTGTTGACCACAATAGAATCACTGGAGCTCGTAGGCATCTGGTAACTAGAACTCGAATTCAACTAGAGGATACTTTTGTGGGAATGGGCTTTTCAGTTGAAGAGGGACCAGAGGTTGAGTCTGAATGGTACAACTTTGAAGCGCTCAACATACCAAAATTTCATCCCGCAAGAGATGCACAGGATAGTTTTTTTCTAGAGCTGGGTGAGTCAAACTCGATGGTGCTAAGAACGCACACATCCCCGGTACAGGTTCGACTTATGGAACGAGGCGAGCTGCCGATTTATTCGGTCATGCCGGGACGTGTTTATCGCCGAGATACAGCCGATGCTCGTCATACGGTGGGGTTTCACCAAATTGAAGGATTGGTAGTTGATCGAGATATTAACTTTGGACACTTGGCACACACGATTGAGACGTTTACCAGCGCATATTTTGGACCCGGAATCACCTCGAGATTACGGCCGGCATTTTTCCCATTTACCGAACCGTCCGCCGAATTTGAAGTTACTTGCACGATTTGTGTTGGCAAAGGTTGCCGGACATGTTCAATGACTGGTTGGATCGAATTGGGAGGTTGCGGTATGGTCCATCCAAACGTATTTAGAGCAACTGGAATAGACCCCGAGATATACAGCGGGTTTGCATTTGGCTTCGGTATTGACCGTTTGACTCAAATGCGTTACCAAATTCCAGACATGAGGATATTGACAGAAAATGATGTACGCTTTCTTTCCGGCGTATAGACGTAGCCGCCAAATAATCAAAGGACCAATTCGGATGTCCTTGTTCGTAGTTAATCAATCGGTGTGGCGTTTTGCGCATCGAACCGGGATCGAAAGGCTTTAACGTACAATGCGAACAGTGCTGTCGTGGCTTTGTGACTTCGCGGACTTTGAATCCTTAGTCGACAAAGGTGACCAATTTTATATCGACAAATTGATCGATGTTCTCACTGAGGCCATGAACGAACGTGGGTTCGTTGTTGAGGGTGTAGAGAGGATCGGCTTTGATCTGAACGATGTCGTGGTAGCCCGAGTAGTGGAGATCGACGCAATTAAAGGTGCCGACCGTATTCGGCGTATCCTGGTTGATGCTGGAAGGTCCGAGCATGAACAAATTGTCTGTGGTGCGTTTAACTTTGTCGTGGGAAATCAAGTTCCCTTAGCCAGGGTAGGCGCTATTTTGCCCGGAAATTTTGAAATCGGCGCTAGGAAAATGAAAGGAGTTCAGTCCAATGGAATGCTGTGCTCTTCGCGTGAACTTGGTCTAGGTGAAGATTCAGATGGTCTAATGCTTTTGGACGACTCGTTAGTGCCAGGTACCGGTATAACTACTGCACTTGGAATTGTTCCAGACGTAGTCTTTGATTTGGCAATCGAGGCAAATAGACCGGACGCTAATTGCCACCTGGGAGTAGCTAGAGAACTTGCGGTCCATTTCAATTTAGATTTTTCCATTCCTTTTGGCGCTGATCTTTCTCAAATTGACCATCACAAGCTTCCACTTGGCTACCTAGGGGACTTCGGGACGAATTCTTTGATGCTGGCAAGCTTCAAAGATATCTCTGGTTGTCAGGTTGAAGACTTTGTGGTGAGACGTTTGGCTTTGGCAGGAATGAGATCTGTCTCACCAATTGTAGATGCGTCAAACTACGTAATGATCGAGTTAGGGCAACCGACTCATCCCTACGACTTGGACAAACTAGCTTCGGCTGATATTAGGGTTAGGCCAGCTTTTGCTAGTGAGTCAATTGTGACCCTCGATGGTCAAAATCGAACTCTAGCATTTTCGCGAAATCCAGGTGATTTGCCTGTAGATCTAGTCATAGTTGACCAAGATGATAAGCCCATAGGAATTGCCGGAATTATGGGCGGCGGTACGAGCGAAATATCAGACTCTACTAAGACCGTATTGCTTGAGGTGGCCAACTTTTCAGCCGACTTGATCGCCAAGACTTCCAAGCGCTTGGGCCTTCGCTCTGAAGCCTCAGCAAGATTTGAACGCGGTGTTGATCCCAATATTGCCACCTTGGCACTAGAGCGATACTGTGGCTTACTTTCTATTAGTCCTGAGTCGATATCATCAGTCAATATCGAGTTTGTGCCGACCGTAATCGCGCTTCGAGTAGATCAGATCAAGCGGATATTAGGGCAAGAGTTGCCAATGGCTGAACTATATACCCAGCTTGAGAAGATGGGTTTTTTAATCCAGGATCATTCACAGGGTTCTGTCTGGGTGCAGGTGCCATCTAATCGGCCCGATATCACGATCGAGGCAGATCTCATTGAGGAATTTGCTCGTCACTATGGATACCATAGGATCGCAAGAAAGATCCTAAATGTCCCTAGCGTCGGTAAACTTACCAAGCGACAAATTCTTCGGCGCGAACTCATTGACTTTTCCATCGCGCGCGGTTATTTTGAAGCTTGGACTCCTAGTCTCCTTGCACCAGATGAACAGCGGCGACTTGGAGATGAGCTAGAAGCGATTCGTGTCTCTAATCCCATGGCGATTGAAGAATCTGTGTTACGTAGATCTCTTTTAAGCGGCCTATTGCGATCAGCGGGCGCGAATATCAGGCGTCGATTTGATCAAATTAACTTGTTTGAAGTTGGGTCTGTTTTTTCGCATTCAAATCCGGATGAGATATTTCCGGTTGAAACCGAACGAATTGGATACATCAGCTTTTCAAGTGGCAACGAAAGATCGTTAGCCTTCATGCTTTATCAAGCAATGGTAGAGCGCTTTTCATTGGATGGGCGCATATCGTTTCGACGCGTCAGTGAGATTGGTCCAAAGGTCATGGCTCAGCGCGGTTATTTTGGGATGCACCCAACTAGATCGGTGGCCTTGATGCTAGAAGATGAGATTGTCGGAGTAGTAGGTGAAGTCGACCCTTATTTGGCTCAGGATGTAGCTGGTATTTCTCGCGATAGCGTCTTATACTACCTTGAGCTGGATTTCGATCAAGCGTTTTACGAGCGAGTTTTGGCACCTCATGACCTAAAGGTTTCGCAATTTCCAAGCGCTTCGTTCGATCTGTGTTTTGGAGTTAGTAAGGAACGACTGTCGCGCGAGCTTCAAAGTGAGATGGAACAGGCCATTACTAGTTACGTTGGCTCCATTACCCTCATCGACATCTATGAAGGTGCGGCGCTGAAAGACGTTTTGCGGTCGCTCACTTATCGGGTTTTGGTTGCATCAATGGATCACACGTTAGTAGAGTCGGAAATTCGCGCCATTAGACAAGCGATCATTGACCAAATTGAAAGAAAAAATCTAGGTCAGCTTAGGAACTAAAGTGCGCGACTTTATGCATTGCAATGTATAATTAACACGGTGAAGGCAGTTGTATTTGGCGCATCGGGTTATGCCGGAGCCGAGCTCGTCAGACTCATTAGTGGGCATAGTCAATTTGAATTGGTAGGAGTATCAGGCGCATCGAATGTCGGCATGGCGCTGGTAGACATCTATCCGCATCTGATCGGCACGGCCGCAGCCGAGTTGACGCTAGTGGACTCTACAAGCTTGGTTGACTACGTGTTAAACAATGCTATCGACGCGGTATTTTTGGCCTTGCCTAACAATACAGCTGTAGAAATCGTTCCGAAATTGCTTGATACGGTTCGATTGATTGTGGATCTTTCGGCTGATTTCAGGTTGAGAGACGCGGCTTTGTACGAACGCCATTATGGCTTTATTCATCCACGACCCGACTTACTCGACGTTGGCGTATATGGCCTTTGCGAACTAAACCGATCCCAGCTAGTTGGCGCAAAATTAATTGCCTCGCCTGGTTGCTATGTGACAGCTGCGACGCTGTCACTTTATCCGCTAATAGATGAGCGCTTGATTTCAGATAAATCAATAGTTGTAAACGGTGTGTCAGGCATATCTGGCGCTGGACGACAACGCAATGTTGAAAACCTCTTTGGTGAGATAGATTCGAATGTCAATGCATATGGGTTGTCAGGCCACCGACATAGTCCCGAGATTGAACAGAACTTAGGGGCCACGATACTTTTTGTACCTCATGTTGCGCCGATGACTAGAGGCATCTTGACAACGTCTTATGCCGATTTGACGCTTGAGGGCCTAGACCATCTGGGTTTTACCATAAATGGCGAGCTAGAAAGAAGTTCAACCGCGATTTCGTATGCACTTACTGCAAAGTTGGAAGACTTTTACAGTAAAGACACTTTTGTAGATGTATTACCCACAGGGCAGTCACCTCGTACTAAGTCGACACTTGGTACTAACAGAGCACTGATTTCAGTCACCTTTGATAGTCGTACAAAAAAACTCGTGTCACTTTGTGCTATTGATAACATGATAAAAGGTGCGTCAGGCCAAGCTATTCAGGCAGCAAATATTTCTTTGGGGTTTGCTGAAGACGAAGGTCTTTCGAGATTAGGGATGTATCCATGAGTGTAACTTTTCCTTTAGGTTTTCGAGCAAGTGGTGTAGCAAGTGGTATCAAGGAAAGTGGAGCGCTAGATCTTGCTGTTGTGGCAAGTGAAACTGCTCGGTTGTACAGTGCGGCAGGGACTTTTACTAAGAACTTGGCGGCCGCGGCACCAGTGTTGTTATCCAAGTTGCATTTAGAGTCGACTGCTGGATATGTGAGCGCGATATTGTTGTCTAGTGGCAATGCAAATGCCGCGACGGGTAAAAAAGGTGATGCGGACGCTTTGTCGTCAGCTAGTACTCTAGCTGGTTTTCTTGGAGCCAAACCAACTGAAGTATTGGTTGCTTCTACTGGTCTAATCGGTATCCCATTACCAATCCAACGGTTAATCGGCGGTATTCCCAACGTGGTTGAATCCCTTGGAAGCGACCAAGAAAATGGCTTAATCGCGGCGAAGGCCCTAATGACTACTGATACTTTTCCCAAAGTGGCTACTTTTGAGATCCGGGGTGTCAGATTTGGGGGAATTGCTAAGGGAGCTGCCATGATTTCGCCCAACATGGCTACCATGCTCGCAGTAGTGACAACAGATTCTATTGCCTCACCAGAAACACTATCTACGGTACTTGGCAAAGCAGTAGACGAGAGTTTTAACCGGATAACGATAGATGGCTGCACGTCTACTAATGATTCTGTGTTCGTTATGGCATCGGGGAAGAGCGGCATAGAGCTTTCTGTTGACGAACTCCAGCTTGGCATTACGATGATCTGCAAAGATTTGGCGGGTCAAATTGTCTTCGACGCCGAAGGTGCCACCAAGGTAATATTTGTGGATGTCACGGGTGCCAAGAATGAGGCAGATGCGCTACGTGTAGCTCGTAAGATTGCCGAGTCATCGCTGGTAAAGTGCTCGTTTTTTGGCAAGGATCCATACTGGGGCAGAGTGCTATCTGAAGTCGGTTCATCAGGGGTCGATCTTGACATTTCCAAAGTGTCAATAGCTTATGGCGACGAAGTGGTGTACCAGAACTTAGAAGAACTGGCTTTTGATAAAGGGTACGTGGAAAATGTTATGCAAGATCACGAAATTCATTTGGTCGTTGACTTGGGTGCGGGTACTAGCGACGCGACAATTATAACTGCAGATTTGACGCCTGCTTATATCGCGGAGAATATGAGAACCTCGTGATGAATGCGCGCCAGCTACGTTTGGAATTTGGGAAGTTGTTATGGATTTTATAGAAGAAGCAAGGCTAAAATCAGCTGTTCTTAGCGAAGCCCTTCCCTATATTCGCAGGTTCAAAGATTCTATTTTCGTAATCAAATACGGCGGGAATGCAATATCGGATTCTGAAATGGCTCCCCACGAACAGCTTGAAAGCTTCGCGTCTGATGTTGTTTTGTTGGCCTCCGTTGGAATCAAAATAGTGATTGTTCATGGCGGCGGACCCCAAATAGGCGCACTCTTGGGGCGATTAGGTATCCAAAGTGAATTTAAAGATGGATTGCGCGTAACCAATGCCGAAACGCTCGAGGTTGCACGAATGGTGCTTATGGGAAAGATAAACCCAGAAATAGTCGGTGCGATTAACCAATTCGCTCCTATTGCTATTGGTCTTTCCGGTGCTGATACCAGACTGATCAACGTGGTGCGAACTCCTGGGGACTTGGGGTTTGTCGGCGAAGTTGAAAGTGTTAATCCCGACGTCATACAAAAGCTTTTGGCTCAAGGCCTGATCCCGGTTGTCGCAACTGTAGCAGTGGATGAATTCGGCCAAGCATACAATATCAACGCTGATGCAGTGGCTGGGGCGATAGCCGGAGCACTTTATTCGGAAAAATTAATCTATTTAACAAATGTGGAGGGTATATATGAGAATTACCCCGATCCAAAAAGCATAATTAGAAGAACTGACTCCAAGACCCTGGCCGAAATGTTAGCCGGTTCTAAGATCGTCGATGGAATGATTCCCAAGCTAAAGAGCATTTTGCGTGCGTTAGATGAAGGGGTTGGCTCGGCACATATTTTAGATGGCAGATCCAAGCACAGCCTCTTGCTGGAGATATTTACTGATTCGGGCATTGGTACGATGATTGTCGATGTACGCAGGTTTATGAGCGAGGTAAGGAGAAATGACGATGACTGAGTTTTTGTCAAGCGCAGAACTTTTGGCCCAAGTCGAGAATGAAGAAGCCTTATCGTTGGTAGATACCTACCTAATGAGAAATTACGGTTCTCCAAAAGACGTGGTCGTTTCTGGTAATGGATCCTACTTACGCACAGCATCGGGTCGAGAAATCCTAGATTTTGTCTCAGGAATTGCAGTATGCTCGCTAGGACATGCGCCCGATGTTGTAGCCGAGGCGATATCTGAGCAATCGCATAAGTTGATTCACACTTCAAACTATTTTGCTAATGAGATTGCACCAAAAGTAGCGTTTTTGATCGATACTTTGATCCGAGGCACATCTGCCAAGGACGACAACCAGGGCAGGGTATTTTTCTCAAACTCAGGTGCTGAATCGGTCGAAGCGGCCATTAAGTTGGCTCGACGGATCAAAGGACCTAGCGCTACTAAGGTTGTCGCGCTAAATGGTGCTTTTCATGGAAGGACTTTAGGCGCGCTAAGCGCCACAGGTCAACCGTCAAAGCAAATTGCATTCGAACCTCTTGTTCCAGGTTTCATCCATGTGGACGACAAAGATATATACGCGGTTGAAACAGCATTTAAAGGCGGCGATGTATGTGCTTTTATCACCGAGCCGATCCTGGGAGAAGCAGGGATTTATCCGACATCATCGGACTTTATTCACCAAGTGCATTCGCTCTGTCAGCAATATGGTGTCCTTTTTATCGTGGATGAAGTGCAATGTGGATTTGGGCGTACGGGAACTTGGTTCGCTCATCAAAGATGGGGAATTCTCCCAGATATTATTACCTTGGCCAAGTCAATCGCATCTGGATACCCAGTGGGCGCTACTTGGGCAAGAGGGGAGTACGGTAGGGCGTTTTTACCGGGCGACCATGGCTCAACTTTTGGCGGAAGTCCCTTGGCAATGGCAAGCGCGCTTGCGACGATCTCGGCATTGATAGATGCTGATGCGTGTGGAATGGCTACGACGATGGGCAAATTGCTAAGAGATGGTCTTTCGAATCTTGATGGTGTCAAAGAAATACGCGGGGAAGGACTATTACTCGGTGTTGAATTGGAAGATTCCATTGCAGGGCAACTTGGCGAAATGACGTTTGCGCGCGGGTTATTTGTAAATGTGATCGGCGACTATATTCTGCGCTTGGCGCCCCCGTTGACGGTGAACGCACAAGAAATTGAACATGCAATTTCCATAATTTCAGATTGCTTGTCAACCCTTAGATATTCAATAACAACAATCTAATTTTACCTTTGGAATAAGCGCCACACAGTAGCCCGACTATTTAGGAGCGGTCATGAACTTTTTGGATATTATCAGTCTTGAAGCTACGGATTTAGAAGAAATTCTTTTTCTTGCACGGGAGTCTCCTATGCCGATTTTAAAGGGCGAAGGAGTGGCACTGATATTTGAGAAGCCGTCACTTCGCACCCGGAATTCATCTGAGATGGCGGTCGTAGACCTTGGCGGACACCCTGTATATATTCAGGACCAGGAGGTAGGCTTTAACAAACGCGAATCGACGCGAGATATCGCGCGTGTTTTAGCCTCGTACTATCGCGTGGTTGCCGCACGGGTGCATAGCCACGATGTTCTTTTAGAAATGGCAGATGCAATCGCTGGTGAAAGAGTAGATGTTCCAGTGGTAAACCTGTTGTCTGACAAGTCACACCCCTGTCAAGCGGTTGCTGACGTATTGACTATTTCGAACCACTTCGCGTCGATGCAAGACGTAATAGTTACCTATGTGGGGGATTCTAATAACGTGGCGAGGTCGCTAGCTCAAGCGTGCGCGATTCTTGGCTCAACGGTTCGGATCGCTTCACCCGATGAGTACAAGTTCGATGATGTTGTCAAGAACGAATTGGCGAGTTTTGGTCGTGTAGAATTTTTTAGCGATCCTGTCGTTGCAGCTTCTGGTGCCGATGTCATTTACACCGATACTTGGACGTCCATGGGAGACGAAAACCAGGCAGATGCGCGTCGAGCGGTGTTCGCGCCCTCTTTTACTGTTGACGCTAAAACCATGTCATATGCCGATAGCGAAGCTATTTTTATGCACTGTCTTCCTGCTCACCGTGGCGAGGAAGTTTCAAATGAAGTCATCGAGTCAAAATCGAGTGTTGTATTTGAACAGGCTGCCAACAGGAGAGATGCGTTCCGAGGAATATTACGCAAGCTTTGCGCTACCTCGTAGTCAGTCGCGATATTTTGGATGATGCCGATTAAGAGTTTTAGTGGCCAGGGTGTGGGTTAGATAATTCGCACCCTGGTTCAGAGTGAGGAACGATGGCGAAAAATAGAAGACAATATCAAATTACCAAGATCTTGGAGAGCGAATTTATATCGTCCCAGGCACAAGTAGTATCGCGACTTTCGGCGTTAGGTGTTGACGCCACGCAAGCTACAGTGTCGCGCGATCTCGATGAATTGGGAGCGATAAAAATAAAGGTTCCTGGCGGCGACCTAGTTTATGCAATTCCTTCGCATTTGCGTGACAGCGTGGCTGATGCTGACCACTTGCGTCGGGTTCTATCAGAGTGGGCGGTTGATCTAATTGGATCCTGGAACTTAGTTCTCATAAAGACACCACCTGGTTCAGCGCATGTAGTGGCATCTGCTCTTGATCGGACTAGCTTAGAAGGAGTTCTAGGTACCGTTGCAGGTGACGATACCATCATGGTTTTAACACTTCCAGGGGATGCCGAGAGGCTTCGAGAAGTCCTGGCAAAGATGGCAGGATTGGACGA
>JAJYGT010000155.1 GCA_021785005.1 Actinomycetes bacterium | reverse complement strand
ATCTTCACGCCGGCGAAATTTGCGTCTTTTCCCCTCAAATTAAAAAGTTGATCCCGATCTGCCTGAGCTTCAGCTTCCGCATTTGGATCAGCGGCAGCCAGGCGTGACTCGAGCCCTTCCTTAGCAAGCTTCTTTGCCTCAGAAACTAACGCTTCTAACATCAAATCCTCTGGAACAACCCGAATAATTTTACCCTTAATAAACAAATGACCTTTGTGCCGACCAGCCGCAATCCCTAGATCGGCTTCTCGGGCCTCTCCTGGACCGTTTACTACGCAGCCCATTACCGCAACTTGTAGAGGAAGGTTCAGTTTTTCCAGTTCGTATTGCACATCCGCTGCAATCTTGATTACGTCGATCTCAGAACGTCCACAACTAGGACAGGCAATCAAGTCGAGTCCTTTTCGCTCTCTCAATCCCAGGGCCTCTAAAAGTATTCGACCCGCTTTAACCTCTTCGACAGGGTCTGCCGTGAGGGAATACCTTATAGTATCGCCAATCCCTTCACTCAAAAGAGTGGCTATCCCAGCCGTTGCTTTAATGATGCCGCCCGGTGGGGGTCCTGCTTCGGTTACACCCAGATGCAACGGGATATCGACGGTCTCAGCCAAAAGTCGATAGGCTTCGATCATAAGCACTACATTCGAAGCCTTGACAGATATTTTGACATCTTCAAAGTCAACTTCACGAAACAACGCCAACTCGTTAAGCGCAGACTCTACAAGAGCTTCTGGCGTTGCGCCATTGTACTTCTTGTAAATTTCGGGGTGCAGCGAGCCAGCATTTACTCCTATTCGAATCGGCACCCCGCGATCCTTGGCTTCCCGCGCAACTAACTTGATCTCCTCAGGTTTGCGAAGATTACCGGGATTAAGTCTGAGACCCGCTACGCCAGCTTCGAGAGCCGCCAATGCCATTTCGACGTGAAAATGGATATCCGCAACAACAGGAATAGGAGAGCGCGGAACAATCTCAGCCAAGCCTTCGGCTGCTTCTATTTCATTACAAGTGCAACGAACGATATCGCAACCCGCGCCATAAAGCGCATAAATTTGCGCCAAAGTCCCTTCAACATCAGATGTTTTGGTTGTGGTCATCGACTGAATACTGATTGGGGCGTCACCGCCTATTGCAACCTTTCCAACGTGAATTTGTCTCGTGAATCTTCGAGGTTTCGTGAAAGTCAAGTTACGCGCCATATTCCCTCCTTTGATCTTTTACCTGTCGTCAAATATTTTTCTGCCGACCGACGAATCGAGCAGCTAACTAATGGCCCTGGTGGTTAGTCGATCTAACCAAACGGATTGGCTAGTGGATGGGTGATATCTAGGTACAGCGCTGTAACTCCCAAAAGAACAATTATGAACAATACCGCATAGGTAACTGGAATTAGCTTCATCATATCAGCATGAAATGGTCTGCCACGGCGCGATCTAATTCTTTCGTAGGTCGCGATAACTACATGGCCTCCATCAAGTGGAAGTAGCGGAGCCATGTTGAAAATCCCAATGAATACGTTGATTGAAAACAACAACGTCAACACGGCACCCAGCCCTACATTCGCTGCCTGACTCGCCAAACGTACAATACCTACAGGCGACTCAAAGCGAACGTCCGCGCCCGCCCCAGAAGTAGTTGAGGCAGGGTGTGACAATGCCTTCACATACTGCGTTATTCCCGATGGTGAAAAATGTGAGACAAGTGCGGTTACTGTCGCCGCACTATAACTGCCGATCACACTAAATGGACGAACAAAACTAGTCAATACTCCAACGGTTTGAACAGGCTCAGTCAGTCGTACCCCGATCAGTCCAAGAGTACCTGCCGATCCAGAAACTCCTGACTCCAGAGCGAGCGCCTCCACCGGCTGAACTGACTTTGTGACATTTATGTCGCCACGCTGTATCCCCAAAACCAAAATCTTGCCGGCCGAATCTTGAATTTGAGTTACGAGGTTGTCTATTGAACCAATCGGGGTGCCATTTACAGACTGGATGATGTCTCCCGGTTGCAACCCAGCGATCGCGGCTGGAGCCATGCCTTTTGAAAACTGAACCAAAGATGCAATTTGTGCCTTTGCAGGATTAGCGACGCCCACCACCGAGAATAAGATTACCAAAATCAAATACGCCATCACAAAGTGCATTATTGACCCTGCTGAGGAAACTAAAACCTTTCTCGGGAAAGTAGCGTTACGATACGCTTTAGATTCATCCGTGGGATCTACGGTCTCTAAGTTCGTCATTCCAACGATTCTTACATAACCACCTGCGGGAAGTATTTTTACGCCGTATTCAGTTTCTCCACGTTTAAACGACCATAGTTTTGGACCGAATCCAAGAAAATATTCCGTGACTTTCATACCCGACCACTTGGCCGTAGCAAAGTGACCGAGCTCGTGGATCATAATCATTAATATCAAAGCCAAAACAACCGCCAACGTCTTTGCGACGTGGAAGTACATTGACAGACCCACGATACTAGCAAAAACTAGCGCTACCCTTGCAAGACTACGCCACAGCTGACCACGACTTTCAACCAAGGCATCGCCTTCTATATAAATATCGTCTGATTTCGCCTGATGGTCTAGACCGCTTATTGCTGTCCTTGACTCATTCTGACTCGATTCTTGTTCCAAACTATCTCCAGTTCCTGCTTTTAGAGGCATCGAAGTGCTACAAACCTCGGTTGTGCCACCGGTCTATCACCTCTTGACAACGAACCCTCGCCAACTTATCCAACATAACGACATCCTCTGGTTGTTCCAAATCCACCGGATCAAACAATTCCATCGACGATTCGATCAACGCAAATATATCAATCCATCGAAATTCATCGCGCAAAAAGGCATCTACAACCACCTCGTTCACCGCACTTAGCCAGGCGGGTGCGCCGCGACCAATGCGGATCGCATCGTAGGCATAATTCAGGCTACGAAACACATCCATACGAGGCGCCTCGAAACTCAATGCGATGGGATTTTTAAAGTCAAGGGTGCCGTACTCTGGCTCAAAACGGTCGGGGTATCCAAGTGCATACGCGATCGGAAGACACATATTGGGCTTGGACATTTGAGCTATTACAGAGCCATCCACGAAAGACACCATTGAATGAACGACTGACTGAGGATGGATCACCACGTCCACTTGATCGCCGCGAACATCGAACAACTCCACGGCCTCAATCACTTCTAAGGCCTTATTCATCAAGGTGGATGAATCAATTGTAATTTTCGGACCCATGGACCAGATAGGATGAGATAGAGCTTGATCTTTGGTAACGAAATTCAACTCCTCGGCATCACTAGTTCGAAACGGCCCTCCCGAGCTCGTAAGAATCAAGCTCTTTACCTCATTTTTATTTGAGCCCCGAAGACATTGATGAATTGCAGCGTGTTCAGAATCAACAGGAATAATTTCACCGCTACTGTTTTTTAAAATTGATCTAACGATCGGTCCCGCGGCGACGAGAGACTCTTTGTTCGCGAGCGCCAATCTTTTACCCGCTGCCAACGCCGAAATGGTAACTTGGAGTCCAGCAAACCCTACAACTGAATTCAAAGCTACATCTGCTTCGGCTGCAGTAGAACTTAACCCCTCATCTCCAAATCGAACGTCAATACCCGGCAGATCATCCTTGACAATGCGAGCAGCCTGTTCATCGGCAACCACGACTACTTTTGGCCTAAACTCCCGAGCCTGCGCAATAAGGGTATCAATGGATTGTCGGACGCTGAGCGCGTACACTTCGTATCTACCATTTGAGTTGCGTATCACATCAAGAGCTTGTTTACCAATGCTCCCGCTTGCTCCAAATATCGAAACAGTCTTCATGTCCAAACGCTCAACCTCACCCATATTCATCTTTTCATCGACTGGAACCTTACGTCAAGCAATTGCAAATCGCGAATGACGCATGGTTTTAGACACTCAAAATTCGAGTCCCATCGAAATGGCAAAACGCATCTTGCGCACGCGACGAGTAGGTCAAATATGATGACCAAAATACAAGAAATAGTATGAAAACGGAGTTACAAAAATCAGCGCATCAATCCGATCCAACATTCCACCGTGACCCGGCAAAATAAAACCTGAATCTTTGACGCCCATCTCGCGTTTTACTTGAGATTCGATTAAGTCGCCACACGGTCCAGCAATTGCCGCAATAACTCCAAGCGCGCCTCCAACCGAGACAGTTACCGGGTGAATGTGGCTTGCCAACAATGATCCAGTCAGAATAGCGCCTAGTGCACCGAATAGCGCTCCTTCCAGCGTTTTCCTAGGCGAAACTGACGGAGCAAGCAACCTATGACCGAATAATGAGCCACCTAAATATGCAAACACATCGGCCGCAACCGTTGTAAGAATAATGGCCATCATGTAGGCCATACCACGTCGTGGATCACCGTTAATAGGTCGAACAATTAGAGCTGCAAATGCCCCGCCGACTCCAATCCACATAACAGGAAGAAGCGTCATTCCGACGTTCGACAAGCCACCCGTCTTCATGATGCCTGCAAGGTACCATATCATTGAAACTAAAATCGTGAATCCCAATGCGAACGTTATGGCGGTAGCGCCTTTTTCATACGCGCCTACTACGACTCCTATCGTACCAATGAAGCCAACCAAGCGGTATGGCCTAATATGTGGCTTGGTATCACCTTCTGGTTTTCGACCTATCATTTCGTAGAATTCAACAACCGCCAGCACCATCATGATAAGGAGGTAGGGGATAAATGCCGCTTGACCGATCAGAAATATCACAATTGTCGCAGCACCAAGGGCTATTCCTGTTGACACCCTGTAAAATTCCGAAATGTCAATCCAACTTTTCTTAATGCCAGATTTCTGTTTTGAATTACTGGTTCGGAAATGCTTGGGAGAATCGCCACCGGAATTATTGACCGGGCCAGATCCTGTCTTGTAAGGGGAAGTACGACGCCTCTTGGGCTTAGAACCAACTTTTCTATGCTTGGGTCCGGTCACATCTTGTGACAATTCCTCCCCATCCTTTTCCGATATAGCAGTCACCCGGGCCGCTTCGCGCGAACGAACGCCACGGTCGCGATCTCTAAAAGTCAAAAGGGGATTCGTACGCGACGAGACAGAACGTACCGGCTGCGTATTGAGCTTCTCATATTGATGTTCGTTAGAGCCATGAGATGAATAAGTTCCCCTCAATAAATCGGAATCGTTATCGTCACTCCAGTCGTCAAAAGATCCCTGTGACCCATGTTGGGCTTCTTCTATCGATACATTTGCATGCTTGAAACCCTTGTCAAGGTGTCGCGCCTCACGCGCCCAAGAAAGCGCACCGGAATCTGTCTTTTCAAGGTCAACGCGCAACTCTGTATCCCGATTGAAATTAAAAATTTTTGGTATTTCACCAGTGGGAGGAGCAGTCCACGGAGGCAATGATGAATCCGTCTCGTCAGACGCTGCATCAAGATCAATCTCACCATTCAATTTAGATTTAAAAATCAATCCATCTAGATTTGAATCGTCATCTAGCGAACCGCCAGAGTACACATGCTTCACTCAATCCTCCCGAGACACTTCAACCTGTTGACTTCAATCCGCGCTAAACTTCCATAAGTTCTTTCTCTTTAGTATCGAGCATTCTGTCAATTTCTGCGATTGATTCAGCCGTCAACTTGTCTAATTCTTTCTCACCCCGTTCAAGCAAGTCCTGGTTGATATCGTGGCGCTTCTCTGCCTGTTCGAGTTCCGCGCGCGATGCTCGCCTCTGATTTCTAACTGCGACTTTTCCATCTTCAGCTTTTTGTCGCACTTGTTTCACAATGTCTTTTCGGCGCTCTTCAGTAAGTGCAGGAAAATTCAAGCGAATTACGACTCCGTCATTAGATGGGTTAATACCTAAATCGGATCCCTGTATGGCTTTTTCAATAGCACCGAGTGCACCTTTGTCATAAGGGGTCACAACCAGCACTCTCGCTTCAGGGATAGAAAATCCGGCAAGCTGAACCAAGGGTAGCTCAGTGCCATAGTATTCGACTGTAAGACGTTCCACCAATGCTGGAGAGGCTCTACCTGTGCGAAAGTTTGAAAATTCACTTTGGGTATGCATAATAACTTTATGCATCTTCTCTTTCGCTTCTAACAAAGCGATTTCTAAAATTGATTGATCCATTATGAAACAAGCGTACCCAAGAATTCGCCACGTAGGGCGCGAAGAATGTTACCGGGTTGCATTAAATCAAAAACATGGACCGGTAGATCGTTATCTTTACAAAACGTTATCGCAGTAAGATCCATAACTTTGAGATCTTTTGACACAACATCCATAAAACTCAACGTATCATACTTCACCGCATCGGGATAGACTTTAGGATCCGCCGTATAGATGCCGTCGATTCCCGAATGTGTTCCCTTTAGGACAATTTGTGCATCAATTTCAGCACATCTCAAAGCTGCCGCGGTGTCAGTCGTAAAGTAGGGAGATCCAGTTCCCGCAGCAAAAATGACTACTATTCCGTTTTCGAGTTGACGAATTGCCCTTCGTCTAATGTAAGGCTCAGCAAGCTCGGCCATTACTATTGCGCTTTGAACTCTAGTTGGCTGTCCCATTTTCTCAATTGCATTTTGCAGAGCTAGGGCGTTTATCGTAGTCGCCAGCATTCCCATATTGTCCGAGGTGGCGCGCTCAAGCTTCGCACCTGCGCCAACACCACCTCGCCAAATATTTCCTCCGCCAACCACGACCGCCATTTCAACTTTGAGAACTTGAGTTGCTTCTACGATCTCAGACGCGACCTGTTCTAACACTTTTGCGTCGATCACCTCGTCGGACGATGAACTCGCTAAAGCTTCACCCGAGAGTTTCAAAACTACACGCTTCCATTTAGCGCCAGACGAAGATTGAGCGACAGTATCCATAACTCTAACCGATGGTAATCTGAGCGAATCGGTTTATTTTTGCCACGCCTAGCATCTTCTCAATAGTGACTTTTTCATCACGAACGTATGGCTGATCCAATAGGCAAATCTGTTCGAAGAAACCTCGCAAACGACCGTCGACGATTTTCTCCAATTGAGCCTCTGGTTTACCTTCGTTCCTAGAAATTGCTTCAAGTGTCGCTCGTTCCGACGCAACCAAGTCCGCGGGTACTTCGTTTCGTGAGAGATATTGCGGCTTCGAAAAAGCTACATGAACGGCAATATTATGAGCCAATTCTCTGTCGCCTCCTGCAACTTCTACCAATACCGCGTTCACGCCACGATCTGATTGATAATGGAGATAGCCATCGATAATTGCGCCCGCTGGTGCAACAAACCTTGCTACTTTTCCTAGTTCTATCTTTTCTTTTAGCAATACGCGAAGCTCTTCGAGCTCGGACGAAAACGAATCCCTAGCCTCAATACCTTTTTCAGCTACCGCCGCAGTAATCTCATCAAGGAGAGAAACAAACTCGGTGGATTTAGCAACAAAATCCGTCTCGCACTTGAGTTCGACGATCGTTCCCACTTCACCATTATCAATAATTAGAGCGACCGCGCCCTGCGAATTCTCACGATCATCTCGCTTGGCTGCACTTGCCTTGCCTTTTTCACGCAAAACACGCGCGGCTTTCTCCATATCACCACCAGCGTCTTCAAGTGCTCGCTTGGCATCCATCATGCCTGCGCCTGTCGATTTTCGAAGGGCGGCCACATCTGAGGCGGCAACTGCCATTGTTTCCCCTTTACTTCTTCCTAATTTCGATCCAAAAGCGGTACCCCGTGGTTCAGTCAATCAAATTGAGCATGACTACGGCTCCTGCTAAAAAGCTAACACGCTGGATCAACCATTAACAAATAACCAATAAATTCCTACGGACTGTAAAGATCAGCCGTGTCCTAAGTATTGCAGTATTTCACTTTTCTTGAGTCTTTTGTCCGCGCTTTGAAGCAATTCTTGCCTCGCGCTCGCGCGCTTCTTCACTTGCTTTTCGTTTTGCTTCACTTTGTGCAACAGCGCGTTTTGATTCGGACTCTGGGTCTCGAACTTTAGTCAAATTCGTAACTTCTGGTAGCGACCTACGCCCCTCTAGTACGGCATCTGAAATTACTCTACACATCAATTCGCCTGACCTAATTGCATCGTCGTTGCCCGGAATTACGTACTTGATCACATCTGGGTCACAGTTAGTATCCACAACGGCAACGATCGGAATTCCAAGCTTGTTGGCTTCAGTTACTGCAATTGCCTCTTTTTTGGTGTCGATTACAAAAAGCGCATCCGGCAACTTATCTAGGTTCCTTAAACCCCCAAGATTTCGCTGCAACTTCTCAAGCTCTCTCGATAATATCAAAGCTTCTTTTTTTGGCATTGCGTCAAAGTCGCCTGCCTCGAGCATTCGCTCGTATTCCTGCATTTTTTTTACTCGACCCAATATCGTTGAAAAATTGGTCAACATTCCTCCGAGCCAGCGCTCGTTAACGTAGGGCATGCCGCACATTTGTGCATAGTTTGCTATAGGGTCATGGGTCTGCTTTTTCGTACCTACAAAAAGAACATTGCCATTTTTCTCAGCTAAATCGCGAACAAAAACATATGCGGTTTCGATACGATTTAAGGTTTGGTGCAAATCGATTACATAAATGCCATTTTGCTCCCCAAAGATGAATCTTTTCATCTTTGGATTCCATCTTCGGGTTTGATGTCCGAAATGTACTCCAGCTTCCAAAAGCTGGCGCATCGTTACTACTGGTGCTTGACTCACTTGGTTTCCTCCCACGGTTAAACATGTTCTCGAGCTCGCGCAAATTCTTTGCGACCGTTGGGACGCTCGTGAACGTGATTTTGTCGATCTAAAGCTTATCTAAAGCAAAGGTATCTTCGGGCCTAAAAATACTACTCGCTGGATAATTGAGCAGTTAAAAGTGGTGAGCGCTAACATAGCGCTACTTATTCTTGTTTATCAAAGTCATTGAGACGAAGTCTTAGCTGCATAACCGCTTTGGTGTGTATTTGACACACGCGCGACTCTGTCACCCCAAGCACCTGCCCAATTTCCGCTAACGTAAAACCTTCGTAATAGTAAAGCGCAAGCACCATTTTTTCGCGATCTTGGAGGCGGTTTACCGCCATGGCCAAGAGCTGCTTGGTTTCTTCGTTTTCAAAACTAAGTACCGGACCAGTTCCTTTATCGGGAATCGTATCTCCTAGAGTTGCTGAATCACCGCGTTCAGCGCCTGCGAGAATTTCATCGAGTGCTGCAACACCTAAACGCCTAGTTTCGGTCAAAATATCGCCGAGATCCCGCGGCGTAATACCTAGCTCTTGAGCTAATTCTTCGTCTGAAGGGCTCCGTAACATTTTTGCTTCAAGCTTAACGATCGCCTTTTCGACCATTCGCGCCTTAGACCGAACTGATCTTGGAACCCAATCGATTGCACGAAGCTCGTCGATTATTGCACCTTTTATTCTTGCGATAGCGTAAGTTTCAAACTTGATGGCGCGTTCGGGATCAAATTTTGAAATAGCGTCTATTAGGCCGAAAATACCATACGACACTAGGTCAGCTGGATCAATATTTCCTGGCAGACCTGTTGCTACCCTGCTTGCGACGTATTTCACCAATGGCGAATACCTCACTATTAGCCTGTCGCGGGTAGCGGCACTCTTGGTCTGCTTGTACTCTTTCCATAAAAGAGCAATCTGATCTACTTCGTCCGAATCCACAGAGTTCATCCTAGTCGTCATTGTTATTCCTTGGATGAGTCTTAGCATGCACATCTTTAATTCGCGCAAGTGTAACTTGGGTATATATTTGGGTTGTACCTACCGATGCATGACCCAATAGTGCCTGAACAGATCGCAAATCAGCTCCATGAGACAAAAGATCTGTAGCAAAAGAATGCCTTAGTTGGTGCGGTGAAATTCTAAATGGCGCCCAACGATCTAGGATCCTACGAACATCACGAGGTGTGAGTGGCGACATTCTCGCATTCAAAAAAGCTCTTGTATGTTTAGAATCCCGCGAACCTATGTGCGTCAAAACCCAGGCTTCAAACGCACTTTTAGCTGGCAATGACAAAGGAACGTGTCTCTCTTTTGCGCCCTTTCCAATTACTATTATGTATCCCTCATGCACATGAAAATCGCTCAAACGCAAGTCGCACACTTCTGAAACACGCAGTCCTGAACCGTATAAAAGTTCCAAGATCAGCCAATCCCGCAACGTTCTTTCATCATGGGTCTGTCGGTACGCGACCGCAACACGATTCAACATCTCAGCAGTGCGTTCTTGGGCAATTGGCTTGGGCAGACCCAAAGGTGCTTTCCCAACAGACAACTTGGCAAAGTCAGATTTGGCTCGGCCATCAGTCGATACCAAGTAAGCGTAAAAGCACCTTAAAATACTTGACTTTCTTAAAAGCGTGCGTTGCGCCAAGCCGTCTCTACGCAATACCGCCAAATATCGTTTAACCTCATCCATGCCTATTTCAGTTATGTCTTTATCACCTAGGTATGTGGCAAACGCCATCAGGTCTTTACGGTACATCGATTTGGTCGACTCCATAATACCCAATTTGAATGCGATGAAATGATCAATTTGCTCGACGTTTTGCGCGCTCGGTGAATGCGCAACCCCCACAACGTCACCGCTCAAAATTGACCGCCTTAAAACAATCGCTACCGTGCGATTATGCTTTTGAATTTCCAAAACAACTAACACCGTTGTAATTTATAGTTAAAATCAGACTATAGCTAAAGTCGCCGCATAGGAGAGACATTTTCAAGGCAAAGCGACAATTTCTTCAAAATTACAACCTGCTTCTACTACCACTTACCGATAACTTGGTAAATCTCTTATCGGCCATCCGCTTTATAGAGTCCGACTTAACATTATGAATTATCTGTTCCCAAAGCACAAAAATCTTCCAAAATTACACCGTGCGCTAGCAATCTACAAGTCTTATTTCGCTATTTTCTTGCTCCACATGAAATGCCGTGGAAGTCGTCCGGTCGTAATCCACTCGATAGTGCGCGCCCCTAGACTCTTTACGTGCCCGAGCTCCAGCAAGCAACGCCTTCGCCACAAAGACCAAATTGAACGTCTCGGCCTGAGCGACAGAGCTCGCGTCAAAGGTGTCAATTGCGTCTAGCTGGATCGAACCTAATTTAAGACCGCTTTCCTCCCGAAATACCGAAGCAACCTCAGTCATAATATGACGCAATGTAACTCTTGTCTTCACATCGACACCTAGTACTTTTGGCGGTACTCCGATCTGGTCATCTGCTAAAGATTCCAGTTCCTTCACTGCAGCTATTGCGGTACGTGCTCCCATCACCAGACATTCGAGCAGCGAATTCGAGGCAAGTCTGTTTGCTCCATGAAGCCCAGTAGATGCCACCTCGCCCGCAGCGTAGAGACGGTTTAGGCTCGATCGACCAGCACTGTCCGTTTTTATGCCGCCCATTTGATAGTGGGCAGCAGGAGCAATAGGAACCAATTCATGCGTCGGATCAACTCCCAAATTTGTCGCGGAATGAAACACGGTCGGAAATTTTTCTTCTAAAGCCTCTATCGGCCGAAGATCTACATACGATGCGCCTGTATCGCGCGTTTCGAGATAAACCGCACGCGCAACAACATCGCGAGGTGCCAACTCGCCATTGGTGTCGTATTTGAACATAAAACGCTCGCCGTGGCCATTGATCAGCTGTGCTCCAGCACCCCTACAAGCTTCAGATACTAGTGCGCCATTCAAAAGCGATGTGGGGTGGAATTGGGTCATTTCCAGATCTCTTACTATCGCCCCTGCTCTCATTGCTAACGCCACCCCGTCTCCGGTTGCTTCCACGGGGTTCGTCGTTACTTCAAACATTCTTCCCGAGCCACCTGTTGCAAGCAAGGTCGCTCCCGCAGAAATACATATTCGACGCATCTGGTCGTCGACAGCCCAGGCACCAATAATCCCTTGGTCATCGCTGCGCAAATCATAAACAAAGTGCTTTTCCAGAATCGTTATTCGACCACCGAGTTGCGAGTGCAAGAATTGCAAAAGTACCCTGCCGCTTTGGTCACCACCAGCATGGCGTATCCGTGGCTTTGAGTGACCACCCTCTAAGGCAAAACCGTCGTCAAAGCGCATTCCAATCTCTTTTAGAAACTTAAGATGCTCCAACGACTCGGTAAGTATCTCGCTTGACACATCGGGATCGCTTAGTCCACGACCTGCGGTGAGAGTGTCATTCAAGTGAGATCCAACGTCATCAAGTCCGAGTGGAAATGCTATTCCGCCTTGAGCTAGCTGGCTCGATCCTGACGCTAATGCGCCTTTTGTAACCAGAGTCACTCGGGCACCGAGTGCAGAAGCAGTGAGTGCGGCGTAAGCCCCCGCCACGCCACTACCTATGATCAAAATCTCAGTTTCAAGATGGCGCAACGATTCCAAATCCCTATCCAAAGCGAATCATTGTTTCAATTGCGGATCGCGCCTTGTTCGCAATCTCAGGTTCAACGCGAACTACAAACTTGTCCTCACGCAGCGAAGCTAAAATCTTCTCAAGTGTGATCATTTTCATGTATTGGCATACCGCCGATTCCTTTATCGGCAAGAACTTCTTCCCAGGCGCCATTTTCTCCAGCCGATGAATAATCCCGACCTCAGTGGCAATGACAAATTCATCTCTCGTTGATGCCTTAGCGTAGTTGACCATTCCTTCGGTAGAAAGCATCTTGGCATCAGGATTTAGATATAAACAAGAACTTCCACAACTGCACTCAGGATGAATTAGAAATTCTGCGTTTGGATGCTTTGACATCGTGTCTTTGATTTCTTGATCGCCAATACCCGCGTGCACATGGCACTCACCCATCCAAATATGCATTTTTATTCCCGTAACACGCTCCACATGTGCCCCTAAAAACATGTCAGGCAGAAAAAATATTGGGCGATTCGGATCAAGGTGTTTTACAACTTCAACCGCATTTGCACTGGTTACGCACACGTCTGATAACGCCTTTACCTCTGCCGAGGTGTTCACGTATGCAACTATCTGGCCGTCCGGGTTCGCTTCACGCCATTTTGCCACATCCGATGCAGCAATAGTATCTGCTAGAGAACAACCAGCATCTAGATCGGGGATCAAAACCGTCTTTTTCGGATTCAAAATAGCTGCGGTTTCCGCCATAAAGTGTACGCCCGCAAAGACGATTATGTCGGCATCTGTTTTAGCTGCTTCACGAGAAAGTCCTAACGAATCACCCACAAAATCAGCGATGTCTTGTACCTCTGGACGCTCGTAGGAGTGCGCTAAAATTACTGCTTTCCGCTTCTTCTTTAGCTCTAGGATCTCTTCGTTTAGGGTAACTGTGTCCATACTTTTGCCTGCTCTTTATCTAACTGAAAACGTGACCAGTAAAACACCCTGTTATAAACTTTTTAGTTATAGTCATTTAAACTAGTACGTAAATCTTAGATCATGCAACACAGTTACTCAAGTGAAACTTCCGACTCGGCAACAATGCTTCGTCACGGTGCCCGTTTCTAATGATCGGGAGCCTGCCACCATTACAAAGCAAAACCACCGCTTTCGCATTATCCACTCTTGCAACTCAGCATAGGATTCAAGATATATTCAGCGAAATATCGACAGCTGGCACAGAATGGGTAAGTGCACCGACTGAGATTAAATCAACCCCGGTAATGGCAACTGACAACACTCTTGCGAGTGACATATTGCCACTGGCCTCCGTGAGTAGCTTATGATCTACCAAGGATACGGCTTCGGTCATTTCGTCGTTTTTCATATTATCAAGCAAAACGGCATCCGCGCCGGCAGCTATCGCCTGTTCAACATCTGCCAGGGTTGAAACCTCAACTTCTACCTTTAGATAGTGCGACACATCACCTTTGAGCCTTGTTACGGCGTCAAACACCGAGCCCAACGCAGCAATATGATTATCTTTAATTAGGACTCCGTCGTACAGACCGAAACGGTGATTACGCCCTCCCCCTACAGTGACCGCATATTTTTCAAGATAACGCAGGCCCGGCGTGGTTTTTCTAGTGTCGAGTATCTTCGCGTTGGTTCCTGCAACCTCTGCCACAAACTTAGAGGTGAGTGTGGCGATTCCTGACATACGCTGTACCAGGTTGAGTGCGAGACGTTCTCCTGCCAAAATACTCTGCATTGATCCCGTAACTGTAGCCAAATTAGTACCGGCTTCGACATATTGTCCGTCAGCTACATTCGCTACAAAGCCCAAGGTTGGATCGAGTTGTGCAAAGACGGCCTCGGCCACAGCTATGCCAGCGACCACACACGAATCCTTAGCTAAAATTGTCGCTTTGCCTAGTTGGTCCGATCGAATTGTAAGCAGTGAGGTGATATCACCAGTACCAATATCTTCATGCAGCCATCGATCAATATCTATCGCCAACATTTGCTTATTTAATCCGTACATCTGATGTTTGTGTCCTTCCGCTTTTTTGAATCATACTCTATGACGCCCAGATGGTCGACAAGCTAAAAGATGCAGTTGGCTAGCGAAAATCTTTCGCGAATACCGCATTTATAAAAGGTATTTTGCCACGCCCGTATTACCCATATGGGTTTTATTGAATACGATCATCGCGAAGTGGGCAAAAGCAAGCGTCGTGTGATTTAAGCCCGGATTGCATTCACGTCAAACACAATAATTGCCATTGATTGCCTTGGACAACCACGGTCAAAGGACTAATAACTTTTAAGACTATATAGCAAACATCCAACGCGCCGAGTTGAAACGCAGCTGGATCAAGGATACGAATCCTTAGAAAAAGGCCAGATAGACCATTCGAAAATCAACCACAACTTCCGAACGTCCAAGACAATGAAAATTTAGATCCAACTGTTGCTCGCCTAAGTACAAATGCACGCAGATTCGCAAGCAAGACCATCTTAAACGAGCAGCTGAATTTGCGACCCCGACTCAAGCTCGCAGTCGTTACGTGCATGGATATTCGGATGATTTGTCTAAAAGACTTGGACTTGACAACGGAGAAGCGTACGTGTTGAGAAATGCGCGTGGCATAGAAACAGATGATGCCATACGATCGCTGGTAATTTCACGGCGCACATTAAGCGCAGATTCAATTTTATTGTTTCCAGCACACCGACTGTGGTCTTCATAAAATCTCTGACGACAGCTTTCGAGATGGAATTGAAGCCGAATTGGAACTCGGACCACCTTGGGCCGTCAAAGCGTTTAGGAATCCTTATCTAGACGTAAAGCAGTCAGCACAACCCCTAGCTCTCAGGATTGTTGACGTAAATTATGAAAGTTCCTATGATGTTGCTAACACCGTCATAGGAACTTTCACGAAAATCACGGACACATAAAAAAAGGAAAGCGCTTTGATAAGGTCATCGGTCTTGTTGTAACGGAGAAGCCCGCCAAAGGTGATAAAGAACTTCTTGCCGGGTGCTACGTAATTGATACCACCCATACGGAGCTGGATGCCAAAGAGATACGGCAAACCTACATGACGCGCACGAAAGCAAAATACGCATTTAGAGCTCTAAAGAGTAATCTTGTACTAAGGCCTATTTATCACCAACTTGGCAGACGAACACCTGCTCATCCTTTTATCTCAGTGCTCGCATATCATTTACTTAGTGCAATTGAGCGGGCTCTTAGACAAAATAACGATACCAGAAAATGGTCGACAATCAATAAAGAACTCTCATCCCATATACGAAACACGATGGTTCTAACTAATGATTCTGGGGTTGTGTGCCACCTAAGAGTCTCATCACTCTCAGAACCTGTTCACAACCAAATCTATAGAATCCTTGGAGTGGCCGATCCCCTTCGTCGCAAAAAGAGCCTTGCCGCCCATTTGTAGTGTCCTGCAGAAAATCGATAACTCTATGACCTAGGAGTCAGTGGTGGAGTTTGGAATGTTGGGCTCGCCGATGCAAAGGACTCGACCGACCGCTTAGAATTGGATCAATGCGCATCATCGCCACCGGAACTTTTGACGTACAATTGAATCCGTGTCCGGCCGAACTAGATGGTGCCGTAAATCGCTTCAACATGACCAAGACATTCAAAGGTGATCTTCAAGGGAATGGTATCGGAGTGATGCTATCGTGTGGGAATCCTCAGCTCGGTTCAGCCGGTTACGTCGTATTGGAGACAGTACGTGGCCAGTTGGGGAATCGCCAAGGCGCCTTCGCGCTACAGCAATATGCCACCATGCACGACGGGTCCCAAATACTCTACTACGATGTGGTTCCCGGATCTGGAGAGGGTGACCTCAATGGCATCACCGGAAAATTTCGCCTCACCATCGATGCCGACGGCACCCACAACTACGAACTCGAATACGACCTCTAGCGTCTTTTCCAAAAGCTGGTAGCACCTACAGCGGTCGCAGGATGATAACAAATCTGGATCAATCAACGACGCCTTTTTCACCTTACCGATTTCTACTCTCGACTGGCATCGCCGATAGACCACGGCACGAGAGTAGCAAGCTCGAGCAGCGCCTACAATACTGTGACCCAGACCAATATTGTTCGCTACTTGCCTATGCGATACGACCAATACTTCGCCTTAACGCCAGTTAGACAACACTTTATTTTTGTCCCTAAAGCACCCACAAGTCAATTTAGCAATAGAGACGAGCCTAATTGAGAGGAAAGAACCCAGATAATTCCACCCAAAGTCTCTACGTGCAGCCATGAAGTGGGAGAATAACTAGACACGAGTGGTCTCTTGAAGGCTAGGTAGGAGACTTGGCTAGTACCTATGGAAAAGCTAATCACACCACTTTGGTTCCCGCTAGACAATATAATAGTTCCCTTATGCTCCGCTGGTTAGAGCACTAACTGGCAGATGACCGTTGCCACGGTATATGATTCAAGGACAAGGCAGCTATTCGATTTCTCGCCAATTTTTAAAAAATTTAGCAATTAAAACGGGAATGACCGCGATATCGAAGCGAAGTAAAAGGTGGATCTTGCATGCAGATCGGAATGGTTGGACTTGGGCGAATGGGTGCAAATCTCACGCGTCGCCTGATTAAACATGGTCACACAGTCGTCGCTTATGACGTAAGCCAGGCTGCAGTAGAAGCTCTTGTTCAAGACGGAGTTACTGGGGCGAGTACTATTGGCGATCTGGTCGAAAAGCTTTCTGTTCCAAGGACCGTATGGATTATGGTTCCCGCAGGGCAAATCACTCAAGATACAGTGGATGAGTTGAGCCAACACTTGAAAACCGATGACACAATTATCGATGGAGGAAATTCCTACTATCGCGATGACATCGCGCGCGCAAAGGTTCTTAGAGAATCTGGCATACATTACGTCGACGTGGGTACGAGCGGCGGAATTTGGGGGCTTGAGCGTGGATATTGCCTAATGATTGGTGGAGAGACCGATGTTGTAAAACGCCTTGAACCAATATTTGAGGTAATTTCACCTGGCTTTGATGCAGCCCCTAGAACATCCACTCGAACAGGCGATATTACCCAGGCTGAACGAGGATTCCTACATTGCGGACCTAACGGATCCGGGCATTTCGTAAAAATGGTCCATAATGGCATTGAATATGGAGCTATGGCGGCGTACGCTGAGGGATTAAATATTCTAAAGAACGCAAATGCAGGAAAGCTAGACCACATTTCAGATGCTGAAACTGCACCGATGAGCCATCCTGAATTTTACCAATACGATATAAATATCGCTGATGTTGCCGAAGTTTGGCGCCGCGGGAGCGTTATTTCATCTTGGCTCCTCGACTTGACAAGTGCAGCACTTGCACAATCGCCTGATTTGGCGGACTTCGCGGGGAAAGTTTCCGATTCCGGCGAGGGAAGGTGGACAGTGCTTGCCGCAGTCGATGAGGGTGTCCCGGCTCCGGTATTGACATCAGCACTTTATTCACGTTTTTCTTCACGAAACCTCGGCCAATTTTCAAACCAAGTGTTATCAGCTATGCGAAAAGGCTTTGGCGGCCATTTTGAGAAAACTATTAAAGAGTAAATTTTCATGCACCTTTTATTTTCATGGAGTGACAATGTCCGGTTCTAAAAAAGCGCTCCTTTTTGACATTGATGGAACATTGATTATCACGGACGGAGCAGGCACCATCTCGTGGTCATTCGCGTTCAAGGAACTATACCAGTTAGACGTAGACATAGAGAAATACAGCGACACTGGGATGACCGATCCCGAAGTCGGTAGACGATCGTTCACTGCGGTTATTGGGCGTCCCCCCACCACAGAGGAATTTTCTAAGTTACTTGAACGACGGATGCATTACCTAGTACAAACAGTCAACGAATCCACTGGTTATCACGTCTTGCCAGGCGTCCAGACCTTGCTGCCATCTTTGATAGAACATGGATTTATTTTAGGTCTCGTAACAGGAAACCTTGAGGCTGCGGCACATGTCAAACTTCATCGGTCAAACCTTAATCAGTACTTCTCATTCGGCGGTTATGGATCAGACTCACCGGAACGATCTGTACTCACCAAGATCGCTATGGCAAGGGGCGAGACCGTCTATGGTGAAAAGATTTCTCCAGATGCCTTTCTTGCAATTGGAGATACTCCAAACGATATCATTGCCGCGCACCAAGCGGGCATTCAATGCGTGGGGGTTGCTAGTCACAAGTACACTGCATCCGACCTAAAAGATGCAAATGCCGACTTTGTATTAAATTCGTTGGAAGAAGCTCTCCCGGTATGGTAGTGGTACCCACGAGCGACTTGACTCGTCGTGCGCAATCCCCTTTCTTCGCCATGTCGTCAGGTTTTGAGCGACGAAGTTCACGGGTGGAGGTCGCCAGTAATGGATGATAATCTAATAAGCGAATTACCGCACGATCTCAAAGATTCTGTAGACCAAGTTCCCCAAGACTCGATTTTTGTACTTTTTGGGGCTACAGGCGATTTGGCTAAACGAAAGCTTCTTCCGGGCCTTTTTCACCTTTACCTTTCCGGCCTGATGCCGAAAAATTTCCTGATCGTGGGCTCTGCTCCGTCAGAATTTAGCCTTAGCAATGACGAATTTATATCTCATACCAAAGACGCCCTTATAAATTTTGGCCGAAAGGACGTGACCGATGCGACGTTTCTAAAGTTTGCAAACACCTTATCCTTTTTGTCGGCAGAGCCCTCTGATCTAACAGCTCTAGATGCTGCACTTTCAAGTGCCAAAAAATCATTGGGTGGCAACTGTCAGATTATTTTCTACCTTGCAATACCATCACAAGCGTTTATATCAGTAATCACCTCGCTTGCCAAAATTAAATCCGTTCGTGATGCGAAGCTAATAATAGAAAAACCCTTCGGTTATGATCTAAGTTCTGCCAAGGAATTGAATGACAAGATTCATTTGGGATTCGACGAAGTTAATGTCTTTCGTATAGATCATTTTCTTGGGAAGGAATCCGTCCAAAATATCTTGGCGCTTCGGTTTGCCAATGGCATCTTCGAACCTGCTTGGAACGCTAGCGCTCTAGACCATGTTCAAATCGACGTTCCCGAAACCTTGTCAGCAAAAGGGCGCGGAGCGTTCTATGACGAGACCGGAGCCTATCGAGATATGGTCGTCACACACTTACTTCAGGTTTTAGGTTTCATCGCTATGGATCCCCCAAACATGATCGATTCCCATGACCTAAATCGTGCAAGAGAAGATGTGTTTCGCGCCATTCGACCTATCACCAAACAAGACGTCGTCTTTGGCCAATACGACGGTTACCAGCATGAACCCGGAGTAGCGCCAACTTCTAAGATGGAAACATTTGTGGCGTTGCGAGTCTGGATCGATAATCCGCGATGGCGCGGTGTACCCTTTTTTTTGCGCACTGGAAAATCCCTAAAGTCAAGTCGCTCTGTTATAACCTTGTCGTTCAAAGTGCCCGAGGTAACAACATTTCCTGCAAATGTTCAAACTAAAGACGAGCGAGAGAAAAATATGCTGATAATTGATTTTGGCGATCCCGGCTCGATCGCGATTAAATTCCTTGCGAAAAAGCCCGGCGCATACCTCGAATTATCAGACGCTACCTTTGAATTTTCATTCGCACAAAGCTTTAATACGATCTATGATCTCGAAGCGTACGAACGCTTGCTGCACGATGTCATGTTGGGAGATAAGACATTATTCAACACAGCATCTGGGATTGAAACTTTGTGGAATATTTCTGAAACACTCCTCAATGATCGACCAAATCCACATTCCTACCAACCAGGAACATTTGGACCTGCGGCGGTGGAGGACTTGATTTTCCCCAACCGTTGGTATCTGCAATAACATAAAATTTTTGGCATAATCGAGTTAGAAGTTCAGGGTAACGCAAATGACACAAGACGATTTTGTTTTGGGAGTGGACATTGGAGGTACGCACTTTCGAATGGGACTTTGCTCATCGACCGGAGCCTTATTGGACCACTACTCACTCCCAACAAACACTCTAGAAAGTGCGTCCGCTGGCTTGGTATCACTTGCCGATAAACTAGACCCTGATCACCGTGCAAACAGAGTAGTTGCGGGTGTCCCTGGTCTAGTCAACTACCACGATTTGACTCTTGTCTATGCCCCAAATCTTCCACCTGGCTTTTCAGATGAGCTAAGTGCCAAAAAAATCAGCGGTAATCTAAGCCGTGAAGCGCATTTGGTCAATGACGCTGATCTAGCTGCGATTGGTGAATGCTTCTACGGCTCAGCTCGTGATTTTGAATCTTTTGCGTACGTAACCGTATCCACCGGCGTAGGTGCTGCAGTTATGTACCATAAAAAGTTGCTTCATACGCGTTTTTCAACGGGTGAACTCGGCCATAGTTACATTAGTGCAAACTATAACGATAAAAATAACGCCGCCACGGTAGAACAACTCGCTTCAGGAACAGCCATGGCAAAAATGGCAAAAATGCGGGGCATTAATATCGCAAATAATGAGATCTTAGCCTTGGCCGAAAAAGGCGACAAAGAAACCCTGGCTCTCGCGGACGAAATAGCTTGGAACGCCGCTATTGCGCTAGTAAACATGGTAAATCTATTTTCAGTAGATGCCTTGGTTCTTGGTGGCGGCGTGATTTTGTCAGGCGATTTCATGTTTGATCTCATTGTAAACAAGTTTGAATCGTTACGACCCAAATACTTCACCACGCACGTCGTTCGAGCGCAATTAGCAGATAATGCCGGTCTTTTCGGTGCAATTAATGCACATCGCGCCCTGTGGTAAGCAAAACCAACTTGTCACACTACAACGACAACTCGGCAACAAATTAGCACGGTAAAACACAGTTACGAATTCTCCAAACGTCACATTTCTAGCCGCACCACCGCTACTTCTCAATAGTGAAAAGATACTGTCATAAATGCCCCAAATCCAGAATTAAAGATTCACATCTCGCTCAATCTAAACACATAAGTGTATGTAGCAAAAATTAATGAAGACTTCACCCTTGATCTATCGCACGGACACCAACCGGCACACTTGTTCGCATAGGTTTCGTAGTTGCCGAGTACATTGTCACGATTCACGGCGCAAACTAAAGCAAGAAAGAGGTATCAGCTATGGGTTCACGAAACCTTCGACGAAAAGCAATTTACGCTAGCACCGCGATTATTTTCCCTACAGGATTATTGGCAGTCGGAAACAGTGCGGCCGACGCGACAGCCGCGACGATAACGCCACAAACTACAATTCCAACACCAATGTTGAACGCAAAGGTAATCCTTTCTGGGGCAAGTCTAAAAAACACCTTCATGGTCAATGGTGTCTCCAAGACTGAACAACTGACTCAGCCAGACGACATCACTCGACTCGGATCAATGTTGTATGTTGCATTTCAAAACAACATTGGACCAATGGGACAAGCAAACGCTAATGGTGACACGGCCTCCACTGTGGTTGAGTTCTCACCATCTGGTCAGTACATGACTCAGTGGAGTATTAGCGGACACATCGACGGGCTAACGGCAGATCCCATGCGTAAAGAACTAATCGTCACTGCCAACGAAGACGGAAATTCGGCAATGTCTACAATCAATCCTTCGGGGGCGTCAGGATTTCAAGTTCAGCATTACCGCTACAGCGAGGTGCTCCCTCACGGCGGAGGAACGGACTCAATCTCCATTTACCACGGGCAGATATACGTTAGCGCTTCGGCGCCGACAGTGGCGACAGGACCTGCGGTGTATAGCGTTTATCTAGACTGGGCAACGCACGTTGCAAAGGTCAGCCCAGTATTTTATGACAACTCAATGGCTACGATTGCAAACATGGGCGCAACGGGAATGACTAGCCTTGCTCTAACTGACCCCGATTCCAACGAAATCGTACCAAGCACGAGCCCTCGATTCGTCGGAGACTTTGTACTAGACAGCCAAGGTGACCAAGAGCAGATCTACGTCCACAATGGCGGTCAACCAAACCAGGGCCTAGATGTATTGAAGCTAAGCCAATCAATCAACGATACTGCTTGGGCAACGAGCGCGACTGGAACTCTTTATGTAACCGACAATCATAACGATGTCGTAGAGGCGCTTTCTGGGAACTTTATGCCAGGAATGGCAATTGTCGCGGTGACGCCGTGCGATTCCAACAGCGCACCGGCAACGTGTCCTGCTCCAGGTTATGCTGCGAACTCTCTGGGAGTGCTAAACATGTTCACCGGAAACATTACGCCAGTAACTGTCAGTGGTTTAACATCCCTTGATCCGACTGGACTTTTGTTTGAACCCAATGCATAACGAATAATGACGCATCAGTTAGCGTAAATCGTATGAATGCGATTTAGCGTCAACGCTCAAGTGAAACAATTGCGAGTGAATGCACCGGGACATAAGGAGCATTCACTCGCTTGTTTTACGCGTGACAGTTGCTAAATCTCTCGCACAGGGACTAAATACTTTTGCCAAGCTGACCATTTCGTCAAAAGCAACTACACAATCCATCTCAACAAGAAACGGATTCGCATCTAAAGGTAACCCGTCACCGGAAAACTCCAACCGCAATCGGCAAAAAACCACAATCAACGGATGCCTGGCGTCATCGCATGGAAGGGCAATGTGAAAATTGACCTTCCATTACAAACCCCGTTACCATTAGGAATTCCTCAAAATCAAACACGTTCCAAATCGTCGTCATCAGAGAGTGCGATGAAAACTGCACATCCTGTTCATTCAAAAATACATTGCTGAAAACAACTGTTTGTCTTGCCAAACTATTTCGATATGTACTTCATGTATTCATTCGATAAAGTCAATTTAAGGGGTCAGGAACTAACAGAAACTAGGGCATAATCAAACAGCAAGTGTACTCCTCGAGGCAGTTGATAAAAGTATTTATCACTTTCTTATAGTAGGCATAAAAAATGCGCTGCCAGAATTACAACCAGACACGAACATCCAAAAGCAATGTCAATGGCCAGGGGGAGGTGCATTATCTTGAGCGCCAAGCATGCGTCACGCGACGATAGATCATCACATAAGGGTCATACCAGATATGGCCAATGCTAAACCAACAGACACACATAGGGATTTGTCATCAGAGACAATGTGTCCGGTCTGTGGGTGTGTGTTTGTGGCATCGGGTCGGAAAGTATATTGCAGCCAATCATGTAAGCACGTGGCATACCGCCGTCGACATCAGACTGTTGTTGTTGTCAAGGTTCCTCACAACCGACCCAGGGGTCCCATTACCGTTTATGAATGCGCCTCTTGTGGCCAACGTTTACTCGGACAACAACGATGCGAGGATTGTGGGCTTTTCATGTCTAGGGTCGGACCTGGCGGGCTTTGTCCACATTGTGATGATCCGGTAGCCATTTCAGATCTCATAACCGAGGAGGCACAGTTAACAATGAAATAAGAACCAACAACAATTGATTGTTCAGATCATTCAAGATATTCAACATTTACAGTTGTTGGGTAAGAATCCCAGATTAGACCAGAGCATCGAAATACCTAGAACTATCGGTATCTATGGATATCTAAAAGTACTACCATAATAGGCAGGGTGGGTCAAAAATATCTTGCTGCTAGTGGGTCAAAAATAGGTTGCTGGCAACATTTTCACACGAACGGCAAAACAACCAAAGGATTCCGCACTGAAGAGCACTTTTCAGCGAGCCGTTCGTCGGGACAGTCCCTTATCAATGACAACCACGTCGGAATTGGGTCCGCCTCTCACACGCATAGATAATCGTCAGAGACTAATGAGATTTCCTTCGAAGCCTAATTCGCTCTTGGGGGGCCAACCTCGATCCGTTGTGATAAGTACGTCGGCGCCATTTTGGATGGCGGTAGCGATAACCAGGGCGTCAGGCAGTTTGACCTTTTGGCCGTGACGGGCACGGAGTCTCGCTGCCACAACAGCGGTTTGAATACCAAGTTCCGTTACTCCAAGCGGGAGACGCTCGAGGAACTCAAGAACTCCCGTGACTGATGACTCACCATAGCGCGCGGGAGACACCAGCGCTTCAGCGAGCGCTGAAGCCGGTATTGCTATTTGGTCTCCGCGCTGTCGAGCGTTGGATAATTCGCTCTTTGCCCCGAGATGGTGCGCGTCACTCGCGTCGAAAAAACCAATGAGAATACCTACGTCGATGATGGTTAGTCCCATTCGTTGCGAAGTTGCTCAAGGATTCCGTGTTCGAATATGCCCGTCATTGATCCTGAAAAGCTCGAAATAACATCCTCTTCACGTTCAAGTACCACCCGGCCAGGGCCATCGGCTCTGGCAACGACACGCTCGCCCGCTTCCAAACCAGCGATTCGCATCGCGTCAATTGGAATGGTCACCTGGTGCTTCTGGCTAATTTTGGTGCCGCGCCATGGTTTCTTTACTTTCTCCATATTTGCAAAGAATAGCAATTCCGCAGGGCAAACAGGCCGTCAAAAGACTCGACTATACCGCCTGGAACTTACGGACAGCTTTCAAACCTTTGTCAACTGCTAACCGAGCTGTTTGGGAGAATTGCATTGACCAATGCACAGTCAGAATGTCCGGACACTCAAGCCGTTCCATCCTGCCAAAAAAACCCAAAACGTGCAATCACGATATTACTTAGTCCCGATATTACTTAGTCCACGGCGGGGTGATCCGGGACCCGTCGCCCATAACTGCTTCGAGACCAGGAGTGGTGGTTACCCACGCAGTTGCACCAAGAGGACCGCCATCGACGCGCAGTTCGCTATTTGCTGGAACGAACGCGACATCTCCTTGATGGAGTTCAGCTCGGACTCCATCAAGCATCATACGAAGTTCACCGTCGAGAATCAGGATAATCTCTTCGTGATTCGGTCGATGAGCAACGCCTTGGAGGTCGGCAGGGACTTCGAGACGCCAAGCGCACAACTCACTGCTTCCACGAGAGGGGGCCACATAGGAGATGAATCGCGAGCCGTGCGTTTCGAACGTGATCGCTTGTGTTGAGGTGATAATGGGCATCTGATTCTTTCTATATAGACAAGTAAACTGTCTATATAGACTAGCAGAATGTCTCAGTCGCATCAAGAGGGTTACATGACAAACGACAATTGGGAAGGGGCCATTGCAGTACTTCGCCTGGCCAGCCAGCTTGTGGATGGGATACAAGAAGGCCTTGCTCGCCGCGGCTTTAATGACGTTCGCCCGGCACACGGTTTTGCGTTTGCGCGAATCAGTGAAGGTGACGCCACCACAGGCGACGTGGCCGAGCACCTCGGGATCACCAAGCAGGCCGCAGGACAGCTCGTCAAATACCTCGTCGCCCACAGCTACGTCATTCGCCAACTTGACGAGCGCGACGCGCGGGCGCGGTTACTCCTGCTCACTGAGCGAGGTCGAGCCTGCATCTCGGCGGCCGAAGCTGCCGCTGAGGAAACGGTCGACGGGTGGAAATCTCAACTCGGTCCACAAGCGTTCACCCACCTCCAAATGGCGCTCTTAATGATCACCACCCCCGGTCGACTTCGACCATCGTGGTGATCTTGTCTCCGAGTCCAATCCTTCGGTAAACAAGCGCCAGTGCTAAGAATCCTTGACCATAGAAAGTAGATGATAGGAAAGGCCTCAGATTTTGCTTACCATCTCGAGCACTAACACACTGGTCACCACATTTGTAATTGGATAATGTTGTAACTCTGACAACGATTCGTGGGCCTCGCCCGACTCTCCTCGAACGCGACCCTGCCTGCTCTACACCATGCGATCAACGCGTATCATCATCAGGACCTAACCAGGACAACTTGCATACGAGTCGGCGGACGCATACGAGGAGCGCCCTGAAAAATACGAAATACAGATTCTAAAGAAGCAAGTACTTCTCCAAATTGAACCACACATCCGTCGACAAATTGGCGTCCTACTCAACGGGAAGATGGCGCATTTGACCGGTTCGCATTAGTCGGAATTTTAGCAGTCATTCGTGAGGCGTCCTCATTCGAGAGGGGCAAAATAAGGGTAATGCACAGACGGTACGCTGTAGAACCCCGGTCGAGGTCACCGTTGGTCTGTCTCAGTTCTCAATAAAGCAATTCCCTCTAGCTGTCCGCTCGGGACGCTACGACCGCAAAGAGCCAGAGCTACATCCTCCGCTTTTCCTCGAAGCAATTGACCGGACCCGAACGTCCATCCAATGTCAATAGCCTCGAAACTTCTTCCTTCGATCTCGATTCCAAAGTTTCGGTGAATGCCTCCCAGTGTAAGGTCTTCGAGAATCATCTGAATGGTCTCATCAGATGCCATCCGTGCTCTTCTGAGCGGCACGGTTATGTCGAGGCTATGGATTACCACGTGGTTGAGGGCGTCGTGGTAGCTGCCTCCAGGTGGCGTCCAATGATGCAGCTCATCTGACTGGAGGTCTTCAACTAGTTGGGAAGTCGGCAGCCCAGCGTCCCTCGATGCGATCTCATTCGACAGCCGATTGAAGTCGAATCCGTATCGTTCGAGCTCGTCCATAATTTGGGCCTCTGAGTATCGAGCTGGCATTGTCATATGGGCCACCACTTCACGAGCTCGCCAATCGTCACAGAGCGATCCTACGTTCCACGTCGTGTCAGATGCAAATGACAGCAGTTCGGCGAGTGCTTCAAATTGTGTAGCGACTACCGGCTGGAGCGAAGGGTCGTTATTCATCGCACACGCGTCCCGATCAGCTGATCCAAGTACAATTCGAACCGGTCAAGAGAGGAAAGGAACCCGGCCTGCGCCGCAGTGCTGCGGAACGCTTCGCGCACGTTGGTTTGGTGAATGTGAACTTCGGTGCGGTCCCCATCGAGTTCAATGAATGTCGTCGTAACCGTGATCCCGCTATGCGCCTCTCGCCAGACCAAGCGATCCGGCTCTGACACCTCTATGTAGGTGGCACAAGTGGCGTACTCTCTCGCGTCGTCGTCACGCACCATGACTGTCTCGAAGACACCGCCAGGCTGCAAATCGACATGGATATTCTCTAACGGAGCACTGACGCCAGTCGGGCCCCAGAAGTGCGTAAGGTGCTCGGGCTCGGTCATGCAGCGAAACACAAGCTCACGCGGTGCATCAAATACACGAGAGAACTCCAGTGTTGCCAGCTCATCAGGCGTAGGTTGTTGGTCTGTCAAGATGTTCCCTCCTTGCTCTGGATGTCGCGAAGATGTTCGTCGAGCTTGTCAAATCGCTCCGTCCACACCCGCCGGTTTTCCTCAATCCACAGGCTGACGTCGTCGAGCGCATTGCGTTCTAGATGGCACGGACGGAATTGCGCATTACGGGAGCGAGAGATAATGCCACATCGTTCTAGCACCTTGAGGTGCTTGGAGATCCCGGGCAGAGTCATCTTGAACGGAGCGGCCAGTTCGTTCACAGTGGCATCGCTACGGGCCAGTCGTGCGACAATCGCGCGGCGCGTCGGATCGGCCAACGCCGTGAATGTAGCGTTCAGTTGGCGATCCGTTACCTGCAAAGCACTTCTCTCATTTCCGAAGTTTACCACGTAGTTATTTAACTGTCAAGTAAACTACTGAATATTCCACTAATCCCTTTCCACCTGTTCCAGTAAAACGATTGCGTTGTAGATATCGGTAGGTTCGACAAGGACAAGGGAGGCCCGTAAAAACTTGCTTAATCTTCAAAGTTTGAGAAGCTACAAGTTCCCCTGACACTCCTCTTCCCACATTGACTCGGCTACCTGGCCGGCGGCCGGAGAGCCTAAGACCCCGCTAAAAGCGGAAGAGCCGCCGAGATGTATAGGGTTCTCATACGGATACTTTGGTGGCGGTATCAGAGGTTGATACAGAAAAGTGGGCACTCTTTGCGAGTCATCCATTGTCCGGAGACCTTGTTTAGGTACCTAATGATCGACCAAATTCAATTGACGATGTCTAATACTATTGGGTCCAGAGACGATCAATGCTAACAACATGCAGTCTGTCTTCGACGGAATAGGATCTCTCACCTAAATATAGTACAACTCCTGCTAGAAAGGAATCTCCAACTGATTCCCTGAGCTTTCTTAGCGATATTAGATGATTTCCCGGGACCCGACTAGCTGTTTTGACTTCGAAGGCAAAAACTGCACCGTCATCTCGTTCGATTATCAAGTCGACTTCATTTGAATCCCACGTACGCCAGTGTCCTATTGTTCCGATATTGTCCATCCATGAAGCTTGTTTTATCAATTCACCAACAATAAAAGTTTCGAGTAAGTGACCTAATTCAGTCAGCGAAGTTGGGTCCTTTCGCTCTAATTTTTCTGCTGTTAGATGCATTTGTCTAGCTGCCACACCCGAATCGAGCACGTGGACCTTAGAGCTTGATGAGTTACGTGGATTTAGCTTTTTACCCCAGGCGCGAAGCTCGTGTATTAGAAATACACGTTCGAGAAGGCTGATATAGTGTTGCGTCGTTTTCCAGTCGAGTCCAGTATTTCTCGCTAAAGTTTGTACGTTGAGAATTTGTCCGGTTTGCGCTGCAATCGCATTAAAGACATTTGGAAGAAGATTTGACCGTCGGACAATACTAATTTCTTGGACATCTCTACCGAGGGTCATCTTCACGTAGTCGTCGAACCAGCGATTTCGAGCATTTTCGCTACGGTTAAGAGCCATGGGGAAACCACCTTTGACTATGCGTTCGATGTAATTTTCTCTAGTGGTGGTTGATTTTCGGTCACCCATAGCAGCTTCAATGTCTTCGTTTAAAACGTTAGCGAGAAATCGTTCTTTTGTACCGTTAATTTCGCCTTGAGAGAGTGGCAAAATTGTCATTCGATGCAGCCGCCCAGTTAATGCTTGAGTCGATACGGGCAGGGCGTCATGACTCGTTGATCCGGCTAATACGAACTTGCCCGCTCCAGGATTCTTATTTAGTTCTGCCTTAATTGATTTCAAAATTATTGGCGCGCGTTGATATTCGTCGATAAAAATGGGGAACGTTTCTGAAATAAAGCTACTTGGATCAACCGCTACAGCATCGGCAGTTAGTGGATTATCCAGATCAATGATTTGAGCCACCCCGAAAGCTTTTGCTAGTTCGCGGAGAACAGTGGATTTTCCTACCGACCTCGGACCCTCAAGTAAAATTACGCTTTCGCTTTGCATCCTGTCCATTACGACATCGATAACCTGTCGCTTTTTGATCCCATTCAGCGTTTCACTCATATAGTTAGAATAGTCTGCTGAAGAATTCCTCGGCGGCTAACTCCTAACTTCCCCGGCGGCTAACTCCTAACTTCCCCGGCGGCTAACTCCTAAATTCCTCGGCGGCTAACTCCTAACTTCCTCGGCGGCTAACTCCTAAATTCCTCGGCGGCTAACTCCTAAATTCCTCGGCGGCAAAATACTAAACTTCTCTCTCAGGTGGTGGAGTTGATATCGAAGCTAGCCGCTCCTATGCTCTAATTCGCAAAAAAGTCCCGATAACGACGGGTACGAGCGCTACTCTTGTCCAGCTCCAGGAAAACGTCCTCCAGTAATGTGTCCTATTCGTGGCCGTTGACATTCGGCCATCTTCTGGCCAAATAGGGATCTCGGTACCCAAAATATTTGATGCTCCATGATCTTGTCCGCCAAAGATCTGTAGCAAGGTTCAATAACCATTGCAGGCGATGTTGGAGTTCGCCATCGACAAGAACTTACCTTTAGATCTGAATTATGGGCAAAACGCTACTCAACCCTAAGAAATACTATCGAAGGATTAAATAATTACATAAAAGATCCCGCTCTTGAAGCATTCGGGATCTCTGGGCGTCGTAGGATCCGCGGTATTGCTGCACAAGCAATACTTGTTACCGTATTAACTATTACTGCAAATGTGAGAAAATTGCGGCTTTTAGGAAAAAGGTTACCCAGAACATCGACGTTCAACCAAAGCGTACCAAATGTCGAAGAAGTAGCCTCACTGACTACCTACCAAACCAAATAAGTTAGTACTTAGCGCAAGTCCTGGCCAAAGACAGGGATTTACTACCTCTAAAACAACTTACATACTTCAAAATGGGCCAGCAAATGAGAGTATACCTCTGTTTGCTGACCCATTTGTTACACCTAGCAACAATAATTTCAACTATTGAAGTTAGTTTTGTCGCTATCGTTAGGATACTTTTGTCACTAACCCTTGGTGGCCCCGCCGGTATGGTTCTTGAACTCTGACACCGATATGGTACAGGGTTCTCGTACGGATAATTTGGTGGTCCTCGCCAGACACTTTACGAACTCGACCCCGTCTGCTCTTTGCCGGGCGATAAACGCCTATCGTCGTCTGGACCTGACCAGGATGAGCTGCAAACGAGTCAGTCGGGTGCACCCCAAGCGAGCGAAGTGGCTCAACGAAACGCAACTCGCTTGCCTGGTCGAGCAATACGAATCCGGTGCAACGGTGTACAAGCTTGCCAAAGAATTTAGGATTGACCGCCGGACCGTTTCGAACCATCTTAAACAGGGGGGCGTAATCATGCGCCTGCAACCGCCTACGAAGGAGACTGTAGACGAGATAGTGCGACTCTATGAATCAGGTTTGTCTACGAACAAAATCGGTCAACTAGTTGGCATCTCGGCAGACTCAGTTCTCAATTCCCTGCAGAAGTGCGGAGTTAAGAGGAGAGATCCGCAAGGGCGACTGAAGAAGATGGTTCAAACGGGAGAGAAGTTACCGTGTACCACGTAGCTGCTCGGTTCGCCTGCAATCGCATGTCCATCGATACACGGCTGAAAAGGCTGGAGTTTTCATACGCAGTTCAAGCCCCGATAGCACTTAGATCGATGAAAGTCCCGCTTACCCTTTACGCTAATCGGTGCACTCGCTAGATGTTCCCCAAAAACCGTTCTAAACCTTCCCTCCCCGGGTAATCAAAAACGAGAATAGCATAGCGAACAAAGGAGCCACTATCACGTTATTAACATACAGATAAGAGACCGGCAGAATGAATCCTGTTTTCGAAGTTTATGGGTTCTTATTGCAATGGCTTACGACCAGACAATACGTTATAGCGCCACAGGTTTCGGTATCGCCAAAGTTCCACACCTGACATTGCATTCGGTATTTTCCCTGTCTTGTTGAGTAGTCGAGATAATTGGTATGGTACCATAGCCATAAGTGAAAATGCGTGCAACATTGGCCAAATGTTCTTCGAAATATCTTCGCATTCGACGTCAACAAATCCAGTCTGTTTCAACATTCTTGTGAGCGTTCCGTAATTGAACTGATCGAATGCCGGCATAGCGGCGACACAATTTATCTCTTTGAATACGCTCGCTACCCGTGTTGGCATTTGTTCATAAGGGAGATGGGAATATTCAAACAGGACAATCCGCCCTCCCGGTTTGAGAACACGGAAGAAGCCTTCCAACACAGTCTCGGGACTCTTCGCGTGCACAAGAGTTTCCATTGTATAGACGCCATCAAAAGTAGAGTCATCAAAAGTCAACTTGGAGTAGTCCATGACGGAGAATGAAGGCATCGGAGAGAGCGTTTGAGAGTATGCGCGTTTCACTGCATCAGCGATATTGAAATCGAGTAAATCTATTCCAGTAATAAGGTAGCCATGTGTCGAAGCAAGTCTTCTCGCAACATCGCCGACACCACAGCCAGCGTCAAGTAGAAAAGATCCTTTCGCGAGGCCTATGGTTTCGCCCAATTTGTCTGTCATCTTCAACATCGCGGCACCAAATTGCCATTTTGATTGACCAGGTAGATAGAAGCCAAAGTGTTTGGTCCCATGAAGCAACAAATCATAACCTATTCGTGATTCAGTCTTCTCGTAGTAAGCGATGACGTCTTTCGAATTGGAGGAACTCAAATTGCTTTGATCAACCATGTTGAACCAAGCTGAAAATTAATGCTGCAATAGCTCCGCAGAGCGCAGCAGTGTACTGAACCATCGATACTGTGCTGAATGGAAAATCCGGAGTCGCAGCCACATCTCGGTGCAAAGTCAGCGCCACACTTGAGGTCAGCCACTCGCTGCTTCTCATCGCATCCGATAGTTTAGGAATCTCGCGTTCAATCTGAACTAGTACTTCATCTTTCTTTGTCACGATAATACGATAGTACCAAATTATCGGATATATTGCGACGCGCACCGCAGTTGCAATGCTGACAACAAAAAACGTGTCGACGACGAACGCTAAGGATGGAACGGTTAGCAATTGTGGAAGCACAAATCCAAAAATAACTATAGATACAGCTCCCATCAAGTTGAAGATCGATGCGATGCCCAGCGATCTCGCCACTGTTCGTAACGCAGGAGTTGAGCTTGGGTCGTACCAGCGAAGATTGAGATTACCCGCTAACGCAAGTTGTCTCGGAAGGCCGGGCACTACCCAAAGCCAATATAGGACGCTTCCGCCCACGAAACCCGTCCACGAGATTGCAAGATAGGATACAAGACCGACCGGCAAATGCTTGCTGACCGAGCTGTGGACGAAACCCAAAACGATTGGTGACGCAAGTGCTCCAAATAAAGGAAGTACCATCTGTCTTTTGCTGGATAGCCATCTGTCGATCCATTTAATGGGATTTGCGCGGTTATCGGAGGTCGTCAAAATTTCGTCGATATCCGAGGCGTTGTCGATGAGGTAATTCCACGCCGTGAACGCAGAGAATAACATAAGGGCATCAATTAATCCAAAGCTAACAAGCCAAATATTCGCATTTAGGTAACCTAGGTACAGAGGAGTAAATGTTAACTTGAAAAATGAATTCAAGATTAATGGCCAGCATGAAACAATGATGAGCAACAAGAACCGAGCGCGATAGAGGTGACCCTTGTTGGAAAATGAAAAGATTTCTGTCGGAATCCAGACGCTCGGGATTGACTTACAACCACGCTCGAGAGCTTGCTTGAAAGTATCAGCCATCAGTGCTGTCCGTAATCATCGGCTTCGTGCCTACTGATATCTAGGTACTCACACACAGATGGTTCAAGTTTGCTGGTCGCCTGCTTGCATGTTCGTAGTCGTTGGCCCATGAACTTTCAATTCTAGCGGCTGCAAGGTCAGCATGGGTTCTCCAACCTGTGGAGACGTGCATATCTGACTAGTACCAAAATGCGGGAGCTAGCGCAAGACTGCTGTCAACCTCCCCATAAAATGGGCAAATTGTGTAGTGGCTTCGTTCGTTCGAAGCATCTAATTGTCCACGAGTTCACTGACATTCTCACCGCCGAAGATTCGCTTTGCACCGTCAATCGCGGATTGCGATAATGGCGAAACAACGAGTACAAGAAGGTTGCGCTTCGCACGAGAGCACGACACGTAGAAAAGGTTCAAGCTACGCTGGTACTGCGTCCTGCTAGTTTCCCCAGCTAGTACCGCCTCGAACCTGTACTGATTCCAAAGGTTATCATCCAGTACGACAAGCACGTTCTCATATTCTTCACCCTTGACGCCATGATTCGTTGAAAACGGGGTTTCCGAGTTCAGGTAGCGTTCGAAGCTCACAACTTGAGCAAAAGGAACCGCCCTAAGAGCCGAAAGAAACGCTCTGTCGCGCTCCACTCGGTCTTGATTATCACCTTTTGCAATTCGCTCCTCAAGCGATACGACACGTCTCGGTTTCCGCAGCAGGCCTTTACTCCAGACGTAGTCAACCACTTCCCCCACGGTTGCTGAAGTTCGGAGTTCATTTAGACGAGCAATCACGTCAGCGACAAGCTTCTTGTCAGAATGATGGGTAATGCGACCACTACTACTAGCTCGAAGGGCAAGGAAAGCCCCATACCGCCCAGAGTTAAAAGCGCTGGCCATTGCCTCTATGTTGGTGAAGAGTTCGCCAAATTCGTCGTCACGACGCATAAGATCATCAACGCCGAAGCCCGAGTGTTGTTCGTACGCGGCGAGTAGGGCAGGCCACTCAAGGTCGCTTGCAATGCTTTTACGAGTTAGCATGAGGATCTTTTCGTTCTGCTCTGTCCAACCTTCGGAGTGAAGCTTGGCACGTATCTGTGCAACCGGATTTCTGACTCCAGGGCTTGCGTACATGAATCGCGCGCTCCCTTGGACGTTCGTGCCGCCAGGTACCTGCCGTAACTCTGGTCGAAGTTCATTGAGTAGCGCGATAACAGCCATTGAACATCGGTAGTTTTCCGTCTTCTGTATAATACGAAGTTCAGTCCTTTCGACCTTGCCCACGCCTGTGTTGTAGATGCGCTGCATATGGTCGCCAAAAAGTCCGACAGTCAAGCGTTCCGAATTCCCGGCAAGCATGTTATCGAGGAGCAGTTCGATCGTTGACTGGTGGGTATCTTGGTACTCGTCAACGAAGATTATCGGATAACGATCAGCTACCAGTCTGACTAGCTTCGGATATTCGTCGAACAAGGTGGCCGAAAGGGTTATGACGTCGTCATGACTGATCTTGCCGTCTTCCCATTTCCGTGGGTACTGCCAGTACTCAATTGGGGTGTCGATGAAGCTAAGGTTCTCAATGCGTCTCGACCCGGCGGCATCGTTTTCTTTGATGATTGCCGTCCGAAGTTCGGCTTGAAAGCCGCGCACGACGGACCACAGGAATTCATGAATGGTCGAGACGCGAACAAGCGGGTCTCTGTTGATTCGAGACATGATCTCGTTGGCTGCGACGTTCGTATAGGTAATGCAGACTATCTGCTGATTTCCGCTCAGCAGCCGCCTCGCCTCGACGGCTAACAGGTAAGTTAACGCTTCGACGAGCGTGCGAGTCTTTCCCGAACCAGCGCCAGCCTCAACGATGAAGCTTTGTTTGGCCTCTAGACACTCAATTACCCTATCGGAGGTGCTAGCCATTTGAGTCCCTCCTCAATGTATCGAGGAGTGGTCCAGTCCTCAAGTGTCAGAATGTCGAACGCGAAGTCTGACTTGCTATCTATGCGACCCGCGATCTCGTATGCGTCAGCACGAATGGCATCAGCGGAAAGCGATTTGCCATCGTCGCCGGTGAAGATATTCTTTGAGGCGAGAGCAGTGGCATTAGCTAGTTGATCGGCGTTCGCGAGTATGAAAGCTTCCTCGAAGCTACGCCCCGTTTTAGAACCAGTTACCTCCGGTACTTGATATGCAACACGAACCACACCTGAAATCTTGTCGTCGTCGGCCTTTGCCAACAGATCGGCAACAGAAGTGGATTGAGGTAGCCACTCTTTCAGTGTGACGTTCGTAGTGATTGCTCCAGTCGTGTCGGTACGAGTCTTCGGGTGACGACCTCCTGGATCTGCGGAGTCAATGTCTGTAATCACCAGCGTCGGTATACCAAGGAACTCGATCAATTTCTTGAACTTTACTGCGTAGGCACCACCGACTTCGATCACAGAGATGTACTCGTGCTGTAGGGCGGGAGCAGACTTATTAATCAACTTGGGTAGGACGAGTCTCTCGACTGTGCCTTCAACGAAAATAGCCTTATCAGCGAAGAACAAGTCGCACCGTTGTAGCGCCATGTATTGCTGCAAGAACTTGAGAGTCGTCTCATCGCTTACCTCAAGATCCGTGCGGAACGTGCTAAGGTCCTTGATGTTGAGGCTATTGCTTGTAGTATCGAAGTAGCGAAGGCAGGAGAATCCACTCTCCGCAACGACGTGCGATGAGTGAGTGGTAATAACGAGCTGAACGTTCCATTCGGCTTTTAGCTTAAGGTAGTCACTCACATTCTTAATGAACACAGCCTGCATCTGGGGGTGCAGATGGGCCTCAGGTTCCTCAAGAAAGAGCAGTTGAACACCTGAATGCGGTTGCCGCTTCTTGTATGCCTCAAAAAACGATACAAACTGCAAGATGATAAAGATCAACTTACTGAAGCCGAGGCCGTTGTGTGCTTCAGGGAGATCGGTGCCTGATTCGTGAGCATACATGACCTTGGTGCTGCCTTTGAGAAGATCGGCAGCACTGAACTCCGACACAATCTTTATCTCCTGAAGGCTCGGCATACGGTCTGCTCCAAAGTGTTTCAGGTCTCCAAAGACGTCAGCGAACAGTGTCGTGTACTCACTGTCGAGCTTCGAAGCGACATCTACGAGAGCAGCTTCGAGACTCTCGATTGTACCGTCAGTGTTTGCGATAGCGCGGTAGTAGCTCTCGAATCCCTTCGACAAGCCGTGTCCTGTATCTGAAGAGGTGTCATCGAAGAGGTTTTGGGCGTAGATGAAATCGCAAAGTACTGCCGCTTTTGCTTGCGCGGAGTTAACAGTTCGAAGGTTCGTCGGATCGGCCTTATCAATTGCTAAGAATTCGCGATCGAAATATGTGCGCATCCTCTTTCGTAGAAAATCAACGATGTCTTCGAGACGCGACTCGCTATAGGCTCTTAGAAATTCCAACGGTCTTGTCGCCACGTAGCGACATGAAAGCAAGACATCATGCCTATTCGGATCGAGATCCAAAATGAGATCGCTAATTGGGGCGAGTGGATCCTCCTCGTCATAGACGACTTCGACATCGAGGCGGATATTCGGCAAGAGTGCAACGGCATCACTCTCAAGCTGCTCTGCGTTCACTGAATTACCCTCGGCACGAGCTTGCTCCGCCTTCCGCCACAATTCTTCAGCACTCCGAAATTCCGCAAGACTCTTTAGGCTGAAGTCATCCAGCGTGAACGAGACTTTGTCAGTCCCAAGGAACTTGTAGAACGCTTCAACGAACGAAGTTTTTCCACTATTGTTCCGTCCAACGATGATGGTCGTGTCGCCTTCAAGCGAGATAATCGCATCGTCTAACAAGCGAAAGCCGTTGACGTGAACCAACGCGACCTTCATGACTCCTCCTTCCCATTCGCAGCAAACATCTCAGCCTGCTGCAGCACGAGTTCGACAGCCTTCTCCTCAAGATCGGGCGGATATTCGTATTTCGCAAGCGGACTGAGAACCTTGGCGCGCATGTAGGCCTTCAAGCGAACATAGATCCGCGGCTCTCTGCCGTCGAAGTCGACTGCCGTAATACGACTGGACCCTCTTAGGGCAACCCAATTAGGCATCAGAGTCCTCCGCGTCCTTCAGCTCAGCAAACTTGGCGGCCATCGTGGGGTTTCCTCTGGTCAACTTCTTGATAGTCAAGTCGTCAGCCTTGTTGTTGGCGAGACGAAGGTTGTTCTCTGAGCCGAGCAAGGCCTCCTTGGTCTTCTGGAGATGGTCGATGGTCTTGTCGATCTCGTCGATAGCCGTCTTGAACTTCTTCGAGGCCAGGTCGTAATTCCTAGCGAAGCCAGTCTTGAAGGCTTTCAAATCATCTTCGAAGTTCGTGATGTCGATATTCTGCTCACGTACACGCGCTAATTCGGACTTGTAGGTCAGCGAGTTGAGGGCACCGTTACGCAGCAACGTGACCATCGGAATGAAAAACTGTGGTCGGACAACATACATCTTCGGGAAACGATGCGATACGTCGACGATTCCACCGTTGTAGAGCTCGCTATCGGGCTCGAGAAGCGAAACAAGAATTGCGTATTCACATCCCTTCTCAATTCGGTCCTTGTCCAACTCCTTCAGGAAGTCTTCATTCTTCTTCTTGGTCGCAGTTCCGTCGTTCTCGTTCTTCATCTCAAACATGATTGAGATGAACTCCGTGCCTCCTTCGTCAGCTTCACGAAAGACGTAGTCACCCTTGCTTCCTGTGCGTGCATCGTTGTCCTTCTCGAAGTACGCCCGAGGGAACGCAGTAGCGCGAATTTTGTTGAATTCGATCTCACAATGCTGCTCCAGCGTCTCGCCGACCATCTTCGTCGAGAGTCTCGCCTTCATGTCCTTGAGACGCTCAATGGCATCGTCACGATCCTTGATCTGCGTCTCGTACTTCTCCTTCAAGGAACTCGCCAGCAACTTCTGCTCGGCGTCTTTGGCTTCAAGGTCGCGCTTGAGGTCGTCACGTTCCTTCTCAACAACCCCGAGTGCTTCTCTTAGAGCAAGCTTCTTGGCGACGTCAGCAGACTTCAGCTCTTCCTTAAGGCGAGCAATCTCGGAGTCCTTCTTAGCAGCTTCATTCCTGAGCTCACCAGTGACCCTGGCCTGGACAAGTTCCGCACTCGATTTGAGTTCTTCCTTAAGTCGAGCGATCTCCGAGTTTTTCTTGGCAACTTCCTTTTCCATCTGACTGGCGACCTTCGTCTCTGCCAATTCGACAGCATTCTTCTTGTCCTGTTCGGCCAGAGTCAACCGCTCGTGCAGCGCCTTATCGAAAGCTTCGTCACGCACTTGATTAAGGATATCGGCGTAACCTGCTTCATCGATGTTGAATGTTTTCCCGCAGTGCGGGCATTTGATCTCATGCATATTTTCCTCCTTTCATGACTACGATCCCAAAATCTGATACGCACTTATGAACACCTCGCCAGTGCGGGAAGCATGCTGACGTTTCCTGGTCAAGAGCTCTGGCAACCCAACTCGATCTTCCAAGACGGCACTGAGGTCGCTGCCATCCATTAAGAAGAGCTGTGACCGGTTTTGGGAATACGTCGTCAAAACGGAACTCTGAAAGCCGTTTACCGCCAAGAAGAGACCGAGCGTGTTCTCGAGCTTGCGGCCTATCTTGCCCGAAAACGAATCTAGATCTGCGACTGAAGCTCTGTCCTGCTGCCACTTAGCTTCGAACAGATATTCCGTTCCCTCAAATGTGAATGCTCCGTCAATCTGTTCGCCAACTATCCGAAATGACGCCTTTGCATCGATATCGAAGACAGCGACGATCTGAGTGAGAAGCCTCTCCAGTGCATATCCCCGCGCTTGATGATCAGCGTTTCGTGTGAGGTCGTAGAGCAGATCTCGGAGTTCGCCCAGTTTGATGCGAATGTCACGTTGCACTGCGGCGCGTGCCTCCTCCTCTCGCTGTCGACGCAGAGCCTCTTCAGCTTCAGTCCGCAATTCCCGGTACGGCGCCACCATCCCGCGCAGCGTGTTAAGCGCCTCTACTGCCTCTTCATACTTCCGGTCACCATCTTCGACCCGCTTGAGATGGCTCGGATCGACAATATCGGCAGTTGCAAGAATGAGTGTTAGCAATTCATCAAGGTAAGTCGGTTGGTTGCTTGCCATGATGTCCACCAGCCGGGCGACGATATTGCGTTTGTAGTCAGTCCAGTCGAGGTTCCCAACGAGCCCCACATCGGGAAGGACAACACTCAAGAAGGCCCTGAGATCCTTCTTGTACCAAAACGAGAGACTGAGTGCCTCCTTAAGAGGTTGGAGAATCGATGCGTTGACACGTTTGGATGTCGTCATGGGGATGCCTTTTGAGTACGACGTGATGTTTGATACTCCGACCAGATCTGATCGGCACCTTTTTCATCAATAAGCGTTTTGATCTTCTTGATCGATTCTTGGGAATACCGTTGGCATCTGACCTTGCCAATTGTGAATTCCTTGAAACAGTTAAAATCTGCTTTGAGGCCGAGCAGAGCAATCGCTGCCGTCGTCTTGTTCGTTGTAAGACCAACCTTCTTTGCAAGGTCATGATGACCGAGGTTGTAGTACCCAAGCTCATCAACTCGTTTGATAGCCACAACGCCTGAACCCGGTGTACCTTCCGGCACAATTGTTACGGGGATACCTTCCTTCTTCGAGATCCGAAGAGAAAGCTTTGATCCCTCCCCCTCGGTCGTAAAGTTGATTGACCCGATACCGGGAAATACTTCATGGAACGTCTCGCCTTTCACTAGGCGCTGGCCGAGGCGTTTGAGTTCCGTTTCGCTCGGCTGCACAAATGTTCCCTGCAATGCGCCGTCGACGATTGCGATGCCGCGCAACTTGGCCGCCGCCTCTGCTCGCTTTCGCTTGCCAGGAGCAAGGAGTTTACGAACCTCTTCGGCCTCAGACAAAAACAATGTCAATGGGTCAGTCAGAGCCATCGTCGAGATCGGAAGGACACGATCGGGAAGGACACGAGCAATGTCTTCCTGGAAAACGTCTTGCAAGATGTCGCGGAAGAGCGTGACACCAGACTGAGCATGGAAATAAAGCTGTCCTTCAGACAGTTCAAGCAGGTGATGTTGTGCAGCGTCGCGCAAACCGTTGATCGTTTGGAGTACTAGAGCCTGCTCGTCACTTAGGAAAATGGTCTCAGAGAGAGCCTTGCGAACGCACTTTTCGAAGCCGATGGTCTCCTTTTGTCGCGGCAATCGTATCTTGCCTCCCTTCTTTAGGATGGCTGCCTTCAGAAGCATCTCGAACGAATGGTCAAGAAAGATCAAAACCGCTTCAAATCGACCGAGTTCGCTTACGCCGTTGAAGTGGTCAATGGATAACAACAGTGACTTGATCGCCTTGTCTTTAAGCAACCTTGCTTCTTTCTGCATCACGTGCTCCAGCTTCGTGATATGCAGGATGCGAAGTCGCGGAAATCCTGCGCTTCGCATCCTGTTCCAAAGTAGTACCTTCGAATGGTTATCAAAATGACGTTCATCGTCGGTCTCCGCATTCATGATCACCAAAGAGTTCGGCTTGCTGCAACACAAGCTCGACGGCCTTCTCTTCATGGCCGGGTGGATAGTCATACTTGGCAAATAGCCGACGAACTTTGGAGTGCATCATTCTCCGAACCGACTCCTTGAGAGACCAGTCGATAGTGGAAGTATGCAGCCAATTAATTGTCGTAGTGCTCGTCTTCATTCTGAATCCTTAGATCTTGTACTTGTCCCGACGCTTTTGAAAAGCTTCCTCGCCTCCGTCAAGAATCTCGACAGCGTGTTCGCGAATACCCATCCGCTCCAATTCATGAGCGCCCGACTTTTTTGTCGTGCTGTGCTCAAGCGATCCAGTGAGATAATCGAAGGTTCGGTTGTCTTTGTTCTTACGGTCATCGCCGTGACGGTTGGCAACCAGTACTTCTTCCGCATCTGCCCCAACGACTAGGTTCGCGTTGTGCGTTACGAGAATAATCTGACGTTGCTTCTTTTGCTCGACTAGGTAACGCACGATGTCCATGTAGATAGAGCGACTGTCGAGGTCGTCTTCCGGCTGGTCAATGAGGAGCGCCCAACGCTCCTCCGCCTCTCCGAGAATCAGGGTTAGGGCAAAAAGAGCCTGCTTTCCCGGTGTCATGGTTGACCGCTCGAACCCACCGATGCGGTCTTCGTCAAGCTCTGCGGTGAATCGGATCTCTCGAGTGGCGGCGAGAACCCGCTTGGCAACATCAACGGCCAGGTTGCCTTGATTGAGCTTCTGCTTTTTGCTGAAGAGGTCCAGCATGAAGGCGCTCGGGTTTGCTTGAGCCTTCTTGATGTCGACTACCTGGTCGGACTCCTCGGCACTCTTGAGGAACGTACCCTTCTCGTTCTTCCGGAAAGGCTCGGACAGGGCATGGACGACGGCGACATCGAAGTCTGTCACCATGCCGAACGCAAGTTGATCGAGTGTTCGAGGTTCAGCGCCGAATACTGTCCTTAGAGATGTCAGCGTATCACTCCGCTTCTTGAGCTCCTTCCCGATCTGGTCAGCCGCTGCTTGTTGATCCGTCTGGATCGAAGACCGCCTAATCTCAAGCTTCTCGATCTTGTCGAGAGAATCTTGCTGAGTCTTCTGTCTTTTGACGAGCTCGTCCAGGGTGACGTTAGCCTTGTGTTTCTCGAGTAGGTCCTTGTTGTCAGTCTCTAGCTTCTTGATGTCCTTACCAAGGTTCTCCACCTCCGTCGCCAAGCTGCTGCGAAAGGCAACCATTGCTGCCTCGACCTTACCAATAAGCGCCGTGTCGGACTCCTTGATGAGTGATTCAAGCGCGGCAGACAGCTCTTCCGGAACGTCATCGAGCTCGGGCGTGAGGTAAGTGTTGACTACGACCGCATCTACTACTGCCGCGAACTTCTTCGGTGATTCCTCGACCACATACAAGTCGAGCTGTTCGGTCTCAATATCGATCTGGTCGAGCCGCATCAGCTTGTTTGCGTTCTCATTGACAACCGACTGATACTTCTCGAGGTCTTCAGCACTCAACGAGTTGGCGGCACGCAGAGCTTCGATCTGCCCCTTAATTTCGTCGCGTGCCTTCGTAATCGACTTCTTGTCGCCGACTTTCTTAATCTCCCCATTAAGTTGGTCAAGGTCACCAGCCAACTCAAACCAGCGACTAGTCGACTTCTCGATGGTTTCATTAGCGGTTTTCACCGCGTTAAGTAGCCGTTCATGCTCTCGGAAGTAGGTAGCGTAACGCGACTCAAGTACTGGTCGTATCTTGTCGGTGACTTCCTTCGGGTTATCACTAATCTCGTAAAGCCAGTTTTGCGGGATGTAGATTACGCTGCCACCCGCAGTGGAGCCATCCGCCCATTCGACCTGACAAGTGGTCGATTCCACAGACTTCCATGACCGACCCGCCGCAGGACCGACTTCGCTCTCCCTGGCCTTGGTTGCCAGTACCTGCTGCTTAACGGTATATCCTGAGTCAACAGCATGGGCAATATGAGCAAGTAGTGCTGACTTCCCCGACGACCGGCTGCCGATAATCGCATTTAGGTTCGGGTTGAAGACAATCTTCTCGGGAAAGTCGGTTGAGTTCTCGAAGGTTACGCGCTTTATGACCTTGTACTGATCCTTAGCATCTGGCTTAAGATCCGAAAGCGCCACACGATCGCGGGGCTCTACGAGTGTCTGCTGAAGCCCTTCGAACGTCGGGTCGGCCTTGACCCAGGTCACTACCTGGCGGGTACTCTCCGAGTTGACAGACTTGCCGAGCCATTGCTTGAGGTCTCTGAAACTATGAGCATCGCAACCGCCGAAGACAGGTTTCGGCTTCGCGATCTGAGTCTGGTCCTCGTACCGATCCGTCTTCAGGTAGTACTCCGAGTTACCTGGGTCCTTACCGAAGATCGCGTGCACGACTTTGTCGATCTCGTCGGCGAGGTTTGCCTTGCGTTGGTTGCCTCGCTCAGCTCTCAGCCCGTTGTTATTCGCCGGGGCGAGGTAGATGAGCTTTTCTGTCGGTTCGGCCTTCGACCCGAATGTATCTTTGAAAGCTTCCTTGATATGATCGCGTGTGACTGTTGCACTCTCAAAGTCACCTGCATCAAGTTCCGAGCACAATATATGCCGACCATTCCTGTCCGTACTCTGCGTCTTCAGTTTGGACAGGAACTCATTGACCTTCGCCTCGTTAAGAGAATCCCGAAAGATGATGTGGAAGTCGACCATCTGGACATTGCCGTTGACGGTCTCGTTCAACCGAAGTTCAACATTGACTAGTAGCAATTTCTCTGAGTTCGGATACACGGATTTGAAGTACTTGATGAATTCGAGCGTCTGGTCTGCGGAAAAGTAGTCGGTGAAACCGAAGACGGCGACATCAGACTGCTCGATAATTTTGGCGAAGCGATCCCAGTCCGGCTTACCGCCATTCTTGTCGTAGTTATCATTGAGCTTGGTGCCTGGGATATGGACATGAAGGTCCCATTTCCGCCACTCAGAGCCAGCGGGATAACGCTTAGTCATTGTAGTCTCCACTCGAACCCAATCCTAAGAATCGGTCTAAGTATGCCCCGAGTCGTGCTAGTACGCGCTGTTTCTTCACGCCGTGACCGCCGTCGGAAGAGAAGCGTGAGACAGGAGGGAGGATCTTTGTGACGGCTGTTCCGGCGGTTGGAATGGCGCCGTCACGGAAAGCACGCTCAATAAACTTCCTAGTCTCGTCTGGACTTAATCCTTCCTGAGTGATGATGTCTTCAAGCTCAGCGATTCGCTTGGCATCGACGAACGCTCGCCACTCTTCATCGATCTTGCCGCTGGCAGAGACTGAATCAACGAAGGTCATGATGAGATCCTTTTTGTTGCGTAATGAGAGGCTGGAGTCAATCGCACGCTGAATCTGCGTGATCGCCTCTGTCTCCTTGTCCGTACCGTCTCCTCGGGCTTCACGCCATTTCTGGACGAGCATAAGGATGTAATCGACGTTGATTTCGACCTGCTTGATTAGCTCAATCTCGAAGACAATGTCGTCGTTAATCGACTCCTTCTCCGCATCACTGATACGCCGGAAGTCTGCATAGAGGTCGAGGTACACACTGCGGTAGTCCTGGCTTTGCCGATCCGTCAGGATCTCGTTGCCAGCAAACTCGTCAAACGAGGTCAGGATGTTCTGCAGGCGAAGAATTGCACCGAAGAGCGCAATGAAGTCCTTCTGTGCGGCTTCACCGACGATCTGCGTACCCGGCGGGAACTTCGTAAGCAGCTCTTGGGCGCGTTCGGCGTACTCGGTGTAGTAGTCGCCATAGGGCTTGAGAAGCACGATACCGCGGGCATCTTTATTTCCGAATAATGCAATGGCGTCATTGGTCTCTTCTTCTAGGTCACGAAAGGAGACGATGTTGCCGTAGGTCTTTACTGAGTTGAGGATTCGATTAGTGCGCGAATAAGCCTGCAGGAGACCATGGTTGACAAGGCGCTTATCCGCGAAAAGCGTGTTGAGAGTCGTTGCATCAAAGCCGGTGAGGAACATATTCACGACGATGACGAGATCGATCTCACGATTCTTCAGCCGTAGCGACAGGTCTTTGTAGTAGTTCTGGAATTTGTCTGAAGAGGTGTCGAAGCTGGTACCAAAGAAGGCGTTGTAGTCCTTGATTGCATCGTCGAGGAAGTCACGCGATGGCCGGTCAAGTGCGTTGGTCTCAAAACCCTCTTCATCGAGGTAGTCGTCTCCAATGTCTTCGTTAGGAGCATAGGAGTAGATGATGCCGATCTTGAGCCTTCGATCTGGAGTTGAGTCTTTTTGTTGGGTCTTGAACTCGGCATAGTATCGCTTTGCCGCGTCGATCGAAGCCGTTGCGAAGAGCGCATTGAACCCATTGACTCGCTTGCCCGCTACTGAGTAGTGTTGGGCCCTTTTGGTCTTTTGATCGAAGTGATCCAGGGTGTAGGCAACAACCTTGCGCAGTCGCTCCGGGGCGAGCAATGCACGTTCGGTGTCAATGGCTGAGACCTGCTTATCAGCCAGACCTTCGGAGAGCTTGATTGTGTTCACATAGTCGATGCGAAATGGCAGGACGTTCTTGTCACTAATTGCATCGACGATCGTGTAGGTATGCAGCCTGTCGCCGAAGGCCTGCTCGGTGGTTCTCAGTTTGGGGTTTCCACCACTACCAGCGTTCACAGCAAAGATCGGCGTGCCGGTGAAGCCGAAAAGGTTGTAGCGCTTGAATGCCCTGGTTATTGAAGTGTGCATATCGCCGAACTGTGAGCGGTGGCATTCATCGAAGATAATTACGACATGTCCGCCGTAGATAGCGTGACCCTTGTTCCCGGAGATAAAGGTCGACAGTTTCTGGATAGTTGTGATGATGATGTTGGCACCTGGGGCTTCCAACTGCTTCTTTAGGACGGCCGTCGAGGTGTTTGAGTTGGCAGCGCCTTTTTCGAAGCGGTCGTATTCTCGCATGGTCTGATAGTCCAGATCCTTACGGTCCACGACAAAAATGACTTTATCTACATTGCTGAGCTTTGAGGCAAGCTGAGCGGCCTTAAAGCTTGTCAACGTTTTGCCCGACCCAGTGGTGTGCCAGACATACCCGCCTGCGGCGATCGTACCGAGTTGTTTGTAGTTCGTGGAGATTTCAATCTTCTGCAGGATCCGCTCAGTGGCGACGATCTGATAGGGGCGCATAACCAGCAAAAGCTTGTCAGCAGTGAGTACGCAATAGCGGGTCAGGATATTTAGCAGGGCGTGCTTTGCGAAGAACGTCCTCGTAAAGCCAACAAGATCCTGGATTGGCTTGTTTGTGGCATCGGCCCACCACGAGGTGAACTCGAACGAGTTCGAGGTCTTGCGAACCTTCTTCGATCGGGTACTTTCGTCCAGGTGTTGGCGTCGGGTGGTGTTGGAGTAGTACTTCGTCAAAGTGCCGTTGCTGATTACAAAGAGCTGCACGTACTCAAAGAGACCAGAGCCTGCCCAAAAGCTGTCGCGCTGATAGCGGTCAATCTGGTTGAATGCCTCGCGAATATCAACGCCACGGCGTTTGAGTTCAACGTGTACAAGCGGTAGTCCGTTGACAAGCACAGTGACGTCATAGCGATTCGAGCGGGCGGCGCCACCATCGTCCTTACCGATCTCGTACTGATTGATGACCTGCAGTCGGTTGTTGTGGATGTTTGTCTTGTCGATGAGCATGACGTTCTTTGTTGAGTTGTCATCTCGCTTTAAGACCTGGATGTGGTCGTCATGGATGCGGATGGTCTTCTCGACGATGCCATCGTTCGCTCCGGCGATCTTCTCACTGAAGAAACGCTTCCATTCGGATTCCGAGAAAATGATTGAGTTCAGGGTCTCGATCTGAGTGCGGAGGTTATTGATGAGTTGCGCTTCACTCGTGATCGCAAGGTACTCATATGCCTGTGACTTCAGCAGCTTGATAAATTCTCGTTCCAGGTCCGCCTCGGACTGGTAGGCGGCGTCGGTTGATGCATCCGGGATAAATTCTGCAACGACAGTACTTTCCGAGCTGACGGCAATCGGCTCGTATCGGCTTGCCTTGGCCTCATTCATACCAAGGCCTCTTCAAATGTCAGAAGACGGTCTCGGTAGTATTCGTACTGTTTGCGTCTAGCTGTTAGCTCGGCGGGGAGGCCCGTCGACAGATCGTTCACCAGTGCATCGAAGTTGTCGAGGATTGAGACGATGCGTGCCTGCTCATCGAGGGGAGGAACAGGGACCGGATACTTGAGAAACATGGGTCGTCGCAGTGACGTCACGGATGCGTGCACCGAGGTCTGCTCCAGATACCTAGCGAAGTCTGCGACAAGGTAATGATAGAGATATCGAGCGTCCACCGCCACGTTCGGAACAATGCGATAGGCACGCTGATGCAATGCATACTTGCCAGAGGCAAAGTGGAACACGTTACCGACTCCCACGCCGTCGCCAGCCGTAATGATAGCCTGCTCGTCAAAGTCAAACGAATCGAGACGGAGCCGCTCACGACCGCGTGCATAGAAGACATAGTCCCCGTCAGGGATCGCGTCCTTGGTGTCGTGGCTACCCGTGCCGATGGTCGCCAGATCACCCATCGGAATCCTACGTACCCCCCCCGTTTCAGGGAAGCTCAGCAGCGAATCTCGGTAGTAGGCATACTGACGACGACGGGCTTCCAGCTCTGCTTCCAGCTCTGCTTCCAGCTCTGCTTCCAGCTCTGTAAACGTATCTAAGATGCGTACAATCTCTTGTTGTACTTCAAGGGGCGGGACGGGGATTCTTAATACGTTCAAAACCGCCTGCGTGAGGCTTGGTACTCCACCGGCCTGATTCATATCTTCAAGGTGTTGAGTTGCCAAATAATAGTAAAAGAACTTTGGCACCAGTCGATTACCAACCTCCGTGTAGAAGATCGTGTCTACCGTCCAGAACGGTTGATCAACATAATAGAGCTTGCTTAATGAGCCTTTTCTAGGAATTAACACCGAAGGCTTATCGTACGCTGCGGTATTTACGTGGGTCATGATCCCACCCGTACCGTATACAGGAATGTCGCCGTCACCTAGGACTCGATAATCCTTACCGTTGCGAATTCGTACCACGTCTCCAAGTAACCGAAACTCGACCCCATCAGGACAAAGCTTCTTGATAAGGTCGCCAATCCCACTCATGACGTACCCTCCAGGTCCGCAACAATCGCGTCGATCTGGTTACGGAGCTCTTGTTGATGCTTGACAATTCGGGCAATTTCGACATTCAGAGACGTGATGTCGACAGCTTCGCTATTGTCCTCCCGTTCTACATAGGAGGAAACAGCGATGTTGTAGTCGTTGGTCTTGATGTCCTCGTAAGGGACGAGTCTGGCAAAGTAGTCCTCGGATTTGCGCGTCGTGAATGCATCGAGGATCCTCTGCTGGTTAGCTTCGGTGAGCTTGTTCTTGTTGCCACCTCGGACGTACTCAGCTGAAGCGTCAATAAACAGAATTGCACTATCCTTTTTGGATTTCTTCAGGACGAGAATGCAGGTCGCAATGGTCGTGCCGAAAAAGAGATCCGGCGGAAGTTGAATGACCGCATCGACGTAGTTGTTGTCAACGAGGTACTTGCGGATCTTCTGCTCCGCACCTCCACGATAGAGCACACCTGGAAACTCGACAATGGCAGCCGTGCCGTTCACGGCCAGCCAGTGGAGCATATGCATGGTGAAGGCTAGATCAGCCTTCGACTTCGGCGCGAGTACGCCGGCTGGTGCGAAGCGAGGATCGTTGATTAGCAGCGGGTTGGCGTCACCCTCCCATTTAGTGGAGTACGGAGGATTAGAGACGATAGCCTCGAACGGCTCTTCGTCCCAATGGGCTGGATCAAGCAGCGTGTCGCCATGAGTAAGGTCGAATTTCTCGTAGTTCACGTCGTGTAGGAACATGTTGATGCGAGCTAGGTTGTAGGTCGTCAGGTTGATCTCCTGGCCAAAGAAGCCCAAGCGGACGTTGTCCTTGCCGAGTACCTTGGCGAACTTCAGCAGCAAGGACCCAGAACCGCATGCAGGGTCGTAGACCTTGTTCACTGAGGTTTTACCGACTACCGTAATTCGAGCAAGCAGCTCGGATACTTCCTGTGGGGTGTAATACTCGCCTCCTGACTTACCTGCACTCGACGCGTACATCTGCATCAGATACTCATAAGCATCGCCAAAGGCATCGATGGTGTGGTCGGAGAAGCTGCCTAGACCGAGATCACCGATGGCATCCAGGAGCTTGACTAGCTTCTCGTTGCGCTTGGCCACAGTAGGACCGAGCTTCGCACTGTTGACCTCAAGATCGTCAAATAGACCTTTCAGGTCGTCCTCTGAATCAGTGCCGACTGCGGAACCCTCGATGTTCTTAAAGACTCGCTCAAGTGTTTCATTTAGGTTTTCGTCGTTAGCCGCACGTTTGCGGACGTTAGCGAAGAGTTCACTTGGAAGGATATAGAAGCCCTTTTCGGCAACCGTCTCCTTTCGCCCAAACTCTGCCTGGGGGTCACTCAGCTTGGCATAGTCGAAGTCGGCCTGTCCAGCACTGCGCTCGCTAGCGTTTAAGTAAGCAGTCAGGTTTTCAGAGATGAAACGGTAGAAGAGGATTCCTAGCACGTAGGTCTTGAAGTCCCATCCATCGACGCTGCCACGGAGGTCGTTGGCGATACGCCAGATGGTCTTGTGCAGCTCGGCACGCTGGGTCTCTTTGGTCTGGCTCATTCAAAAAAATCCTCATCTACATCAACAATTTGAAGAGTCCGCTTAACTTGGACTCCAACTCGGTAGCGGATCATAAGCTCGGCTAGCCGAGATCCATCTATGAGAACCACTCGGGTTGGTACACTCTTGGCATATTCAACTGCCCCAGAGCTGAAACGGCCCGTGGTGATAAATACGCCTTGGTTGGCTTGCTGGCCCTGCAATGCGCCGACGAACGACTGAATGTCTGGACGCCCTACTGAGCTATCCAAGGAATAGCGTTTTGCCTGAATGTAGACGCGACTTAGCCCAAGTACATCTTGATCAATGATACCGTCAATGCCTTCGTCGTTAGACAACTGTGTCCTTGTGGCCCTGGCGTCAGCGCCGCCATAGCCCATAGCGACCACTAAATCAACGACGGCCTGCTCGAAGAAGGCGGGATCCTGAGAATGCAGTCGAACGAGGAGATTACTCGCCACTTCATCATTAATGCGCGCAATACCTCGTTCGACGAGCTCGTGGGGGTCAAGTTCGTCAGGCGCAGGTGCACTTACGGCTGCGGGTAAATATTTCTTGCGGCCATCGTCATAACCCTCGATTAAGCGAAGATCTGCCTCGGTCAGCGAATTTGGATGTGCCTCGAGAAGTATTCGGCCTGATTCTGTGATCGAGTGATGGCCACGAGAGGGTCGCATGATCGCATTGGCCTTGACGAGGTACGTGATCGCCCAGCTAATTCGATTTTCGAACCTTCGTTCTCCTGAATCGAGTACCTCAGCTCGCTGCTCATCATCGAGATGGGTTTCCTGAGCTACAAGGTCGTATAGCTCCCGTCGACTCGGAACCTTTCCGCCAGAAAGAACTTTCAGCGTCGGAACCATAAACTGGTCCCATGTAGGCAATGCGCTTGTCACGGTTGCCTCCTGACGGGCGAGACAGTATCGCCCGCGGCCTGGGAAATCAGGGCCAAGGTGTTGGTTACGGTCTCCAAGTGAAGCTGATCTTCGCAACAGCTGTAATTGACATCAACGAGACCTTCAGGATCATTATCGAAGCCAACAATGCGTTCGTACTCACTCGGCTCCTGATTGCCCCGAAGCGCATCCGCAGTGTCCCACAGGCGCTGTTCGAGCGTCTTGGTCGGCTTCGTCGCAGTCTTGCGTACCTGGGCCGCCATCAGTGACATTCCTGCCATAAACTCTTAAACTGGCGCCTTGATTTTTGCATAAGTCCCCTTATTATAGCATTGTATGCAAGATCCAAGAATCTGAATATAAGACTACTGACCGCCTGTTACATGGTGCATTTCAAGGAAATATTGGGATAGCTAAAACAAATTCGAAGCAACGAATTTGCCCTCAATTTCTGTGTTCATTTGCCACCAATAATCCGATTTGATTCCAATCTTCGACTTGTACTCACCATTCCCAGGCAATGCCACTATAAAGGCCACCGTATAAGTCACGGAACTCGACCTTGACTCCCGGCTCATCGCCAAACTCGAGGATCTGGCCGATGTGGGGCGTTCCAGGTCGTTCAAAGTACGTAAGTCCACGGTAGCTCCAGATGGTGCTTGGTCGCTCGCCAATGAAAACCGCTCCAAATGAGGCGAACCGGGTGGGCTCATGAAAGGCCTGACAGTGCTCGGTGAGAGCGCCAGGGGTACCAAGGTCTGGATCAGCTACCATCCGAAATTTGAGGTCATAGGTCTCACCTCGGCGCATCGGCTCCTTGTACCAGAACCGATGGGTGAAGCTTGCCCCGATGCATTCGGTCTTGACCGTGAAGTCCCCTTCGGGGATGGGCCGACCTGGGTATGAGCTGCTGATCGAGATGAAGTCGGCTTCGTCGAAGGCAGCAATGAGCTGGTGCCACTCCCTGTTCTCCTGCCAGTCTCGGTTACGAACCACAGTCAGAATACGGGCGGCCTGCTGGACAAAGCCATTGTGTGACTCCGGCACCGCAAATCCAGTTGGGGACTTGGGATACCAGCCCGTGACGAGTTGCTTACGCAGGTTATCCATCGCCGACTCTTCACGGTCGGCGACAGCTTCAACCTTGATGCCGTGCCTATCACCATAGTGTTGGCGTCGATCCTTGAGATACGTCATACCTTCAGTCTCAGGGGCAAGGCCAAAGACATCGAGCAGTATCTCGGGATGGGGATCGCGTAGTGACTCAATGGCAGAAATGAATCGTTCTCGCATCACCTCATACGATTCATTGTCCCCACCAAGAAGCTGGCGAACGAGGTTGGCTCTGGCGATACGAGCTGGGGAGAAACCAGCATCTTTGTGCAAGTAGACAAGATCTTGGAGAACGTTGTAAGCCTGCTTGGGATCCCATGCTGATGGTTCAACCCATCGATACGACGACCGGACCGACTTCGATTGTGACTCCGACTCCAATTCCTACTCCAACTCTGATCGTGGGCATATCTGCAATGCAAAGCCAGCTCTAACCTAGAGAATATTCGCTTTAGCAATATGTCGAATACCCAGCGATGAGGGGTGTGGATGGCCCGCTGCAACGGACCACCCACGGTGTCATCGCAACGCAGTCGGGTTAATTGGAGAAAGGAGCAAAGACAATATGAAGCCTATCAACTATGAGGTGGTGACCCTATGAGCGAGTTGGCTACTTATAGCGGAGGTGGTGCACTCGCCCGAGATTCCCGTCGAGTTGGACGTGAGATCTCTCGGGGCCGCCTCGGCACACAAATCAGAACCAGCCAGGTCGATAATGCAACTGACGTGACACTAGCCAAGATTGAGAACTTGACGATGGCTACTGGCAACGCCATGCAACAGATCACCCGGGTCTCCCAGGCGCAGCGTCAACTTGAGATGATTGCACCAGATGCTGCTGGGCGCTTGGCCTTCATCGCTGATGACCACATGCTCGGTTGCGCAGAGTTGTTGTCCGACCTTCGGCGCGACCTGCGCCGAATCAGGTGACCGCTCTGGTAGCGCTGGGCATCGCCGTCCTGGCACTGGCACTCTCAGGTGCCGGTGTCTGGGCACTGTTGGCCTGGCGCCAATACCGTCGAACCTTGGATGTCTTTGCCGAGCGACTCTCGGTTGACGCTCGTCTTGAGCAGCTCACCGCACAGGCACTATCTGCTATGCGCGAAGCCGCACGTAAGGCAGGTGGTCTCACGTGAGAGCAGCAGCAAACAGAAGTCGTAACTGGCTTGGTCGGCGAGCGACGGCAAAGGAAGGCGATATCACCATGCGCATCGTGGTCGACACGATGAACAAGATGATAAGCACTCTCTCCCCTGCGCAAAGCATGCTCACCAGCTTTGTTGCAGCGGCTCTCATTCGTGAGCTGGCCCAGCGCCTCACGGGAATCTTTCCCGATCCCTCGCAGCCACGGCTTAGGTATGAGGAGTAGTTAGCAATGTTGGACCGGCTTGTCGGGATCTGCTTGGCGCTTCTTGCGGCGGCAGTAGCGATCTACGTGGCGGTGAGGCTCATCGAGTCGATCGCAGCGGAATTGGTCGACATCGGAGCGGTAGTTGGCGGACTGGTCATCGTGGGTTTCGTCGTAAGTCTTCTATGGCGACGGAATCGCATGAACCGTTGGTAATTGGATGAACGTTGTTTATTCCGCAACGGCAATATTGGTAAACATTACGAGATCATAATTCGCATTAATTGCAAGAGATACGAGGTGTCGCATCGCACGTCTTATCGGTAGTCATATCGGCGACCTCTGCTATTGCAAATGGTCCCCGGGATGTTTTTAGATGTAATCACCCCGGGGATGCTCCTCGCAATTCTCGGTGGACTTCTATATCAACCTAATCAACATCCCGTGCTTTCGACGGCAATCGAAAACTCGGGCAGAAAGGAGCTTATTAATGGTAACACAAAACCTGTTCCCTAATAGCGGGCCGGGGTTCCGGCAACAGTTCAAGACCATCTTGGCCGATCCGCCGTGGAACATTCAGCAAAAAGGTGCGCTCGGAGCGGCGTCGCACTACAAACTCATGACGCTGGATGACATTCAAGCCATGCCGGTGGTTGACCTAGCGGCAGCAGATGCCCACTGCTGGCTCTGGGTCACAAACGCTACTTTACGCGCCGGTTATGACGTCATGGAGTCGTGGGGCTTTACTCCCCGGTCACCGTTGACCTGGATCAAGCCACGGATCGGCTTGGGTCAGTATCTTCGCAACGCTACCGAACACCTGATTCTCGGTACACGAGGACATGCCCCAGTCAACTTCCGCGCGCAGCCGACGTGGATGTTTGCTCCGCTGCAAGAGCACTCACACAAGCCCGAGGAGCAGTACGCAGTCATCGAGCGGGTCAGCGATGGTCCCTACCTCGAACTGTTCGCCCGGCGTCGGCCACCCTCGAGCGCCGACTGGAGTGTGTGGGGAGATGAGGTCGATGCTGACATCGTGATCCCCGGCTATCCAGTCCCATCTGACATCGGTCGCCAAGATGGAGGTCGTCATGCCGAGGCGTAGGAGGCGCAAGACCAACTGGAAACGCCAGGAGGAGCGGGCCTTAGCGGTACGTGGCGTGCGACGTGGTACTCCAGATGCGAAGAAACTCTCGCGGGCATTCATCGGACTGGC
>JAJYGT010000023.1 GCA_021785005.1 Actinomycetes bacterium | reverse complement strand
CGACAACACCCCCTGGATCATTAACGACAGGGGAAGAAAGTCATACCAGATCCAGTGACCAAGCCCCGACCTTCGGGGCCTACTTAAAAGGTAACGGGGGTTTTAGCTAGCACACCAGCGTATGCGGCATCGAATTCTTCGTCAGTTTATGTTGCCGGCGGTGACACCCTTAGGGCAAATGCTTTCATTTGCAGTATTGGTTGGAGCACGTGTTCTTTTCAAAATAGCGCTCAGTTGCTGGGGTGGAACCCTCCATATGCACAGAGCATTACTAACGCCACGACAGTTGTTGAATATGGATGGCTGTGGAGTTCAATCACCCTTGGAGCTGCCGTCAATGTGAATATTGTCAGTCAATCACAGAGCACGATTTCTTCAAGGTGGACGAACTACAACAATTGGACTTCTTGGTCGGGTGGCCAAGTTGGAATCGCGTGGAACATGTCGGCTATTAGCAGCCAAGAATGCGCTAGTTCGGTGGTTTGGGCGGGTAATAATCCCAGTGTGTGCGTAACTGCGTGGTAGGACTGATAAAGTACAAAAAACGTGTAGTCGTTGTCACTGTGATTTTTTAGTTATTGCGACTACGGCGAGTGCGTTCATAGGGATTATTCCTATATTTACCAACTCGCGATTAAGCCCTAATGCTGGATCCCAGTTGCTGGACTACGCCCCATTAAATATTGAGGCGAGCAAATTGGTGATGCCGAACGGCCTATTTACTACCCCTCAGGCTCTGTTGAATGTGCAGGTATCTGCAAACAATACGGTTGACTACTTTGAAGTCCAGAGGGCTTTAGGGAGGCGTGAACTGCTTTCGTTTACGCCCTCGGTAATACAGGATTTTGAAAATGACGCTAAATCGTACGACCCAGCTACCCGCGCGTATCTCTTGGCGAGTTTGAGCAATGCGACAAAGCTGCAGCTTCTGTCTGCAAACGATCTTGGAAATACTTTTGATACCCTGCTAGCTACTGCCATGAAAACCCCTGCAAACAACCAACGTGCAATCACCCTTTATCAAGTGCTCGAATTTTCACGCGCCTACGCGCACTTGGGTGACTCTAAAGAGTTAAACAATGCTGGAAAATTCATTGACGCCTTTTTGCCGAGGCTTACACGGACACCATTCGCTGCTCTTCTTAGCCTTCAAATAGCGCAATTGACCCGACAAGTTAATCCTCGCCTCATTCAACTCGTGGCGGTGCAGGCGCGTTCAGGGTTAGGTGATTGTACGTCGAACGTGCAAGGCGTCGGATATAGTTTGCATATTTTGGCGATCCTTGGACGTCATGTTTCGCTATCCAATAGGTGCGCACAAAATTATCGCACTTTTCTCTCGAACCAGCAAAGTCTAGATCCCCTCGTCGATGGGGCGTTTGCGCTAGACGCGACTTCAATTCCGGGTTTACGGTCCTTGATTTTACAACGCTTTAAAAGCCTCAAGATGTCAAGTGGTGCAATCAGACAAAATCCGACAATAAGCGGTGACCTTACGCACACGCAACTTGCTGAGTCTTTATTTTCTTCGTACCTGACCTTAAATGGCTTCAATCAGCTATATCGGGCCGCACAGACGTACACGCGAATGGCGCTCAGCAATGGGGATAGGTCTGCATGCGCTCTCGCGGCGGAAATCCCATTGCAAGCACCTGGATCAAGTCCCAATTCTAGTAGGTCAGTTGCGGTAAATGAAAATCCATTTTTTAAGTGTGCTCTAGCGTTTGTGGATTCAAATTTTACGAAAACCGCAACGTATTCCAGCTCACTTAAATGGTCTGTTTTGCTCGGTCCATGGCTTTCGCTTCACCAGATTGATCCCAAGGAAGCTACTGGTTTGGCAATTGATGCGTGGCCACTTTCCTCACCAGAACAGCAAATTGCTGCAATCGGAACCCTTTATGCGGCCTTTGAATCGGGCTTGTCAAGCTCAATTGTCACCGAGGCCTGGCAAAAAACTGCAGTAAATGACGTACTTTCTGGAGGGCTCGAGACTTATGGAGCGACTTATTTTTTTGAAGCAGGTGTGGTTGGACAACGTCTAGGGTTGCTTACTACCACCCAATCAAAATTATTAGCCCATGCATTGGTCGCGGACAAAGGCTGTCGAGAATTTTCGACGTTTTATCGTGCGATCCCATCGGATGGAAATTCGTGTTCTTTTCGTACGACAATAGCTGCACAAACGTTATTTTTCACAATGAATGTAAAAGCTCAATTTAACTCTAGCCTGGGGAGTAAAGCCATATGACGTTAATTGAAGTCCACGAGGCGAGCTTTTCTTATACCGGATCTCAAGGTCGATCGGACTTGATACTCGACACGGTCAACTTTGAACTACATGCTTGTGAATTTGTGGCGATTATCGGCGAATCGGGTTCTGGAAAGTCGACCTTTCTTGATTTGCTGGGGCTTCTTTCTTGTCCGGATTCTGGAGACGTAACTATATTTTCACAGGCAACCAAAAATCTAGGCGAAGCTGATCGCGCTCGGCTTAGGCGTAGGTCAATCGGATTTGTATTTCAGTCGTTTAACTTGATAAATCAATTTTCAGCTATTGAGAACGTTGCTGTTGGCTCGTGGGATTCCAGGGGTAACGCCAATGAAAAGGCGCGGAACTTACTTCGTCGATTCGACTTGGACGAGGCGTTGTTTGAAAAACGTCCAATGCAAATGTCAGTAGGGCAACGACAACGTGTCGCAATTGCTCGGGCGCTCATAAATGATCCAAAAATTATACTATGCGACGAGCCGACCGGGAACCTAGATGCTACGAATACGTCGCTAGTACTTGAGATACTGCACAAGCTGAAAATGGAAGAAAAAGGCATCGTCGCAGTGACGCATGATAACGAAATCGCCCTAGCCGCCGACAGAACTTTACGGTTAATTGACCATAAGCTTCGTCCACTTGAGAGAGACAAGTGACAGTTATGTCCAACGTATCTTTTTATTACTATCCATTGGTGAATGCAGTGCGATTTTCCTCGCGTAGAAAATTCTTGTATGGGTCCTCGTTTCTTCTTGGGACTATTGCCATGCTTTTGTTGACGATTGCCAGCAGTGCAGGATCCGCCTCGGATAAGCTGCTATCTAGTGCCGCTTTGCGTTCGGTTGACGTTCAGGCATCAGCCACATCACGGATTCCGCTTAATGAGGCACTAATTCGCACTTTGTCAAACAATCCAATGATTGATCGTATTTACCCGGTGGCAGTTGGTGGGGCAGGTATAAAGGTACGTCAACCGGCCGTGGGAGTTTCTCTTATGGTTGCTTCGGATTTACCGATACAAGAACCCCCGATAATATCGTCAATCAAGCAAAGTCTTTTTCCATTGACAAACCACGAAATAGTTCTTCCTATCTCGGTAAATGGAGTTAGCATGGAGCCTCTCTTGGGAAGTGTCGTCGGCTTTGCGTTGGATTCGAGCGGCGGGCCAGAGGGACCTCCTTTGGTTGAACTAAAAGTCGTTGGATTCTATAATTCCAGCTGGCAGCTAGATGGGCACGAGGCGGGTATTGTGAGTTTACCAACAGCTTTAATTTTCGCTTCGACTAGTGACCCGGGCGTCACATCGACGGCTGCGTATATCGCGAAAGACGGATACAGTTCGCTGGTTGTGGAAGCTAAGAATGAAGGTCAAGTACCCGGGTTACTTTCGCAACTGTCCGCTCGTGGTCTTTACGTTACTGACTATCAAGAACAAGTGTCCGGAACTGCGGCGGTAGCAAAAGTCGCAAAGTCGCTCGCAGGTATTGCGGTAATTGGCATGGCTTTGGTGCTTTTCGGAGCTTCATTGAGTGCTTCAGGTACGTTGCTTTCTAGTAGGCGGGTTGAAGTTGCCACGCTTCGTGCGATTGGATTCACAAGACTCCAAGTACTTTACCAGTTACTGCTCGAACTAATTTTTGGTGGCCTTGGTGTCGCACTGGCATCTAGTGCGGCCGCAATTGCGGTGGTACTCATGATGTCCAATTTCTTTCACGGTCTTATTCTGCGATTAGGTCTATCCTCGGTTAATCCTGATCCTAGGAGCGTTTCGATCGTCTTTGCTATAGAAGTTTTTGCAATTGTTATAGGTGGGGTGCTAGCTATCATTCGTCCTTTGAGGTTGCAGCCGTCGATTGCGTTGCGAGACTGGTAGTTTGGGCCATTGGCAAACGGGAGTGCTAGGATAGCGTGTGCAAGGCTATCGTCTACTAGCTGGCTTATCATTAGCGCGTAAAGCTAAGTATAGTAATTTTGGTTTTTAATTCAAATATCGACACATTGAACATAGTTGCGTTTTATGAACGTCGCCAATTTCAGCAGTTCGTCTTAACGTTGGAATAACTCAGTCGTTGACTCGGTGACCGACCTTGCGACTTTGTGTCAACTTGAGCTATTTTGAAGGTAAAAATGCCCGACATTTTCGAGTTCGGCCTGTGTGTCGAACCAAGCCGTGCTTAATGTCGGTGTCAAATGAGAAGTATCCTGATTGTGTGAAACGTGGAAACGGTTGGTACAACGTTGACGGTTTTGTTTGTTGAATCGAGAATTTTTATATTGCGTGCTCGACTGATTCAAATTGAAATAGGTGTCAAGTAACCAACCAGGTTTTGTCTTTGGCATGATCGATCGTTCCTTGTGCTCTACTGCGAAAATTAAACTACCGCAAGAAAAGCGTCATGCATCGGCGTTCTTGAAGGTTCTAGGTTTAGATGGCGTTTAGGTTTGTATTGCAATAGCAGCGTATCCCACCTTCTTAAATCCTATTGAGCATGTGGCTCGGTTTGTTGCTAAGTTAGGATCATGGGAGAAATAATTGAGTTTGCAATTAATGGTGAGACCGCCAAAGGTTATTTGGCTAAACCGATTAGTGGCAAAGGACCAGCGGTAATCGTAATCCAAGAATATTGGGGTCTCGTTGATCACATTAAAGACGTTTGCGATCGCTTTGCGGCAAATGGCTTTTTTGCGCTGGCACCCGATTTATTTCGCGGAGACGTCGCCAAAGAGCCAGATGAGGCTGCCAAATACATGATGGCGCTCGAGATGGATTTAGTTTCAAAGACTCTGTCTAAGGCGGTCGATGAACTAAAGTCTCAAGCAGACACCTCAAAGGTAGGTGTGATTGGATTTTGTATGGGTGGCGGATTGGCACTTGTTCTTGCTGCTAAAAGACCAGATGCAGTTAAAGCAGTTGCGCCTTTTTACGGTTTAGTACCTTGGCCAGAAGCTACACCTGATTATGGTCAAATATCCGCATCAATTCAGGGACATTACGCTGAGGAGGATGCGTATGCACCGCCTTCAGTATCGCGAGGGCTTGAGCAGAAGTTGCAAGAGCTTGGTAAAGACGTAGAGTTTTTTGTCTATCCCGGCGCGCACCATGCATTTTTCAACGATACGCGTCCAGAAGTGTACGACGCCGACGCCTCGCGTCAGGCATGGGATCGTTTGATTCCGTTTTTGAGTGAAAGTCTCTCCGGCAAATAAGTTGGCGTCTAGTTCCTGGCGTGTTAGGGACTAATGAAATGGAATTTGGTTTGAAACTTTGGCGCCTCTGGTAATTAACACACCCAAAGGCTTTGCAGGGTAGTGCTAGCGATAAGCGATCAACTCTTGTCATCGGTAATCGATTTGTAGATATTATTTTGTGGCGATGTGTTGAGTTAGGGCGATAATTCAGTTGGTCTGAGCACGCTTTCTGAATTTGATATAAAGTCAACAGTCAGCGCAAGTGCCTGCTTTTGTTTGGCAACCCGATCTTTATGGTGTCAGTGACAACGGTAATACGGTCGTCAATAAATCGAGTTGATCGGCCGGCCAAAGATTTAAGTGGTTAATGGTCATCTTGAAACTACAAAACGGTCGAAACTATGACTAAACCAATGCCCGCAATAAGCAGAATTATCATTGTGGCGATCGCCGGGCCTCCAAGCGCTGAGAGCACAACCGATGCAACTGGTGTCCAGGAATAACCCGTTAGCGGGAGAATGTAAGTTGGGAGTAGCCAAAAGAAAAAGGCATTTAAAAAGCTAAAACCGATGGCCGCGAAACCAATTCTACGAAGAATATGAAAACGTTTGGGTGAGATAAGCAATGCCAACGCTATGCAAATCAACGCGCCTTCGGCTGCGTCGCGTTCAACGCGCGGTAAGGCTCGATTCATGGTTCCTAGGTTAGGCACGGATGTGCCGGGTATGTTGACTTGTAGTGGCGCATTTTTGATTGAATTAGCGAGTCCCGGGTCGACTGGCTGCAATGCTTGGGAGAGAGGTGTGGTAAGCGACGGTCCTCCAATCGTTATTGTGCCTACGTTTTGACCCATTAACCGTGCTTGAGCCAACGAAAGCGCGTTTGTGAAAATGTTCTGCATTCCCTGAGTCGCAAATACTGAACGGAGTGCGACGTTTATTTCTGTGCCCGCATTGGCGGGAATATTCCCAATTGACGACGAAATTGAACTCGTAATAGCATTGGAGATGTCGTTTTGCACGATTGGGTTAGAAATAATTTTATGGGCCGCGTTCGCCAGACGTCCTTGCCGGAACAAGCTTTGAGAAACCAAATATGAAGTCACTGCCACGTATCCAAAAATCAACCCTACGCTTAAAATTACTTTTGCTAGAGCTGAGCGCGCAATCTTCATCATTCTCCTAACTCTATGAAATTCGCCACGTCGCTGACCATCGCCATAACGTATAATGTCGTATCACTAACTGTTTTAGTTGTAATTAACGGACAATTCTAAGGCCTGATCTTTTCATAGCTTATTTCTTTGCTATCACGGTCACTAGTGGGGGAAGAATTATTTGCTCGCTAAACGACTCAACTCCAGTCATCGCACTTAGGTAGCTTGCCACTGGCCCCTCTCCGAATCCTGCTGGTGCTTCTACCCACGCATCACGAATGTCGGCTCCAACGCTATGAATTAGCTGAATAAGTTGGGTACCAATATCGGGATCTACGATATCTGCGACATCCATAGAAAAAGGAGTTCTTCCAATTCTCCCCGCTGAGGTTATCGGCTCCTGGGCGATCATCCACCCACCCGGTCTAATAGAGGCAAAGATTCGTGATATCGCTTGAGCAGGATCGGCGACTGCCAAGAGTAGAAAACGAGAAAAGGCGAGGTCGACAAGCTCTGGGAGTGCGAGTTCTTCGGCGGCTTGAGTAATAGCGATGACTTGACTGAATTCAGCGGCGCGCTTCGCGATTTCATTTCGTCGAATCGGGTCTATGTCAACCGCATAGACCCGACCCTTTGGGCCACACAGTTCAGCGAGCGCAACTGACACATCGCCACCGCCGGCACCAACATCAACGCACTTAAAATTGGTCATATCACCGAGTCGATCGAGTGCATACGCTAAGGGTCTCCGATAAAGATCATCACGGAGTTGATAAGGAATGGCCAATGTCACGATATTTAGGCTAGCGTATGGAACGTGAATGCAACAATTTTACTTTGTGACGCGGCTGTGGTATCAGATGCCAAGCTGTTTGTATTGGGTGGCGGCTGGAGTCTCGTAGGCCCGGGACCCACTCCAATGGCGATAGCCCTTAAAATGGATATTGACTATGAATCGGTTGACGAAGAACATCACTGGGAACTATTTCTGGAGGAACTCTCTGGAGAGGCAGTGATTTTTGAAACACCTGAAGGTCCGCGACCTGTAGAGGTGAGAGGGGATTTTCGGGTTGGTCGGCCGGAGGAAATGCCAGCAGGCTCGCCGATACCGGTAAATATTGCCATTAATTTGGGACCATTACCTCTTGAACCGGGCAAAACATTTCTTTGGAAACTTTCTATTGATGGACACAGTGAGCCAAACTGGACGGCAACTTTTGCAACGAGAGCTATGCCAGGACTGCACGTTATAGAAGGCGGAGTTTGATTTAGCGTCGTACGCTGGATGTGACGTTGAATTGTTAACCCGCTTGATCGTTGGGTCATTAATGGAGAGCCGCAGCCCTTGTCTCTAGGTTTGCATGTCAACTTTGAGATACAGCGATTAAATCCCTCGAGGCACTGAATTATCGCTTTTGTTTTCTCTCAGGCCAAAAGGATGACATTTCAGATATTTTTTAGCAAAACACCCTTTTATCGACACTTTTCAAAAAAACTTTAGAGAAATATCACTAAAAGTGAAATTTCTTGGTAGATTATTTGAATATCCAAAGAAATTTAGCTCTCTAAGTGATGAGCGTCTAGGTTTTTTGGGTCATGGAAAAGTTGGTTCTGCGAGAAAGATACGATGAAAAAGTCAGTTCTTGGGGGAATAGTGGTGGCACTTTCACTATCGGCGGTGCTTGGGTTGCTTTACCGCACAAATCTTCGCGCAGAACCAACTGTCGCAATTTCGCCCCCTACGCTTGAAGCTTCGTCGCCAGCTCTCGTAACGGGATCAAATACGTCAACTTATGCGACAGCGGTGTCGCATAGTTCAGCCAGCCAAACAATGTCTTCGACTTTGGCGACTGTCATAGGATCTAGTACGACAGTTCCGGTACCAACTACTAGTCCACCGGCCACGACCTCGGTTGTAGCTTTAGATTGTGGGTCACCGGGGACATCGACAGTAAATGCGCCGGGCGTGACTGAGGTAGATAACCCAAATCCAACCAATTTTGAGGCGTCGAGCGAGATTTTAGTAAAAGGGATAAATATGTCTTCTTTGTCTGAAGTTTTGCTATGTCCCACTGCGGGGACGACCGAACCAGAAATATTACTCGGAGCTAATGATATAACGGGTGGGATCAATCAATTGAACCTCGACGTTACCAATCAACTTGTTTCGGGCGCAATTTATGATGTACGCATTGTTGCGAATGGAATGATTTCAAACATTGTTTCAAGTGACAAGCTGTACGTCGCTATTGCTGCTCACCAAAATGCACTTATCTAAGAGTTTCAACGATATTTTGAATCAATTTAGCGACGAGTTGCATTATTTGCAGAAATTTATGCGGGGAATTGATAAAGTTTTTCTAAACTACCCCAGTATTACATACGATAATTTTGCAGAGGGATTTGTGCAGTAGCCGATCTAACTTGAGTTGACGCGGCAGAGAAAGTTAATAAATGGTTGATGCCAGGTCCAAACGCAAACGAGGTTTTCTCGTTTTTTTGGTGCTTTTAGCAGTTGCTTCAGCGGGCTTGTTTAGTGTTTTAGATGCGAGTTTCCCCTCGCGTCTGTTTCAGTTTCACCATGAACTTCGAATGTGTGTGGTCTTAGCATTTTTAGTTTCCTCCGAAATCATTGGGTCTTGGAAAGTTAATTCCGATCGATCCCGACCCACTGAAATTGTTTCTTGGTCGTTTATCTTTGCAATAGTACTTCTTGAAGAAAACGTAGCTTTGCTATTGTCAATCGGAATTGCAAGAATCGTATTTGAATTGATTCGTAAAAAGACTATAGAAACTGCATTATTTTCGGGACTTTCCATTGTTATTAGTTTTTCAATGGGAGCAATAGTACTCCATATATTTGGAATAACCCAAGGTCTTGACAACGCGAGTGATTTTGCGCACGTATATTTGTTAGGTCTTGTGGTAGCTGCGGAAGTGGTTGCCCTTGTATCTGGTGGACTGCGAGCGTTATATTGGTCCAATATTCGAGGCTCATCACTATTATTAGGTTTGCGACGAGAAGCAACCGAGACAATCGGTACTGATTCAGTTCTTTTATTGCTTGGAGTCTTGGTAGTGGCCGTAGTTCTTGAAGGCTGGCCCTTAGTGCCCGTGGCATCTGCGGTCGCTTTAGCTGTTCAGATTGGTGCTCAACGTGCCCTTGACTCGAACAGATCAAGAAGTCTCGACATTTTAACGAATCTTCCAAATCGTGCCACGTTTGAACGACAAATAGATATTTACATTCAAGAAGCGCTAAGACGAAAGACCAAATTTGCAGTGCTTTTGGTTGACCTTGATGGCTTTAGTGAGATAAATGACAAACTAGGGCTCGGTGTTGGCGACGCGACTTTGCGAGCGGTTGGCGGACGGTTGGAAAAGACAAAACGACCCAGTGACTTAGTTGCACGCCTTGGTGGTGACGAGTTTGGGTTTTTAGCGTTTGACATTAAATCAGTCATAGATATCGACACGATTGCCAAGCGATTGAGAACGCGATTGGCGGTTCCTCTAGAGGTGTCGGGATGCCCTGTTGCAGTCAGCGGTACTATCGGCGTTTCCGTATATCCTGATCACGCTACGACCGCCCATGAACTGCTACGACGGTCCGATGTCGCTCTGTTTAGGGCGAAGCAATCGAAACTTGGCGTGGTGGTTTACGAAGGAGATCGGGAGCGTTTTCAGGCCGGCAGATTTTCGCTTCTGGCCGATCTTCGAGAGGCAATTGGTACAGATCAACTTTATCTCGTATATCAACCAAAAATTGATCTAGCAACAAATGTCGTAAGCGGTTTTGAAGCCTTATTGCGCTGGAATCATCCTAAACATGGGCTGATTGCTCCAGGGGAGTTTATGCCTCTAGCTGAACAAACGGAATTAATGGGACCTTTAACCAACTGGGTGCTAGAAACTGCGCTTAATCAATGTGCGCAGTGGCATCGCGGAGGAATTCGTGTCGCCGTTGCAATTAATGGCTCTGCTAAGAACTTTCATGATTTTGCATTTCCTGCGTCCGTAGACAGAGCATTGCGTAAGAGCCAATTGGACGCGTGCTGGCTCGAAATTGAAATTACGGAAAGTACAGTTATGGCCGATCCAACAAGATCCAAGATGATTCTCCAGCAACTGAGAAACCTTGGCGTATCTGTATCGGTTGATGATTTTGGTTCTGGTTATTCGTCCTTTTCATACTTGAAAAAGCTGCCAATTTCTACTGTTAAAATCGACTCTTCTTTCGTGACTTCGATGAATGATGACGAGTCGGGGCGCGCTATCGTACGGGCGATAATTGACCTAGCGCGTAACCTACGCTTGAAAACCGTAGCTGAAGGGGTCGAAACCGAGGACGTCATGGATTCCCTTCGAACATTAGGTTGCACCATGGCACAGGGGTACTATATCTTGAAGCCCGCAATAGCGGAAGATGTCACGCGATGGATGTATCTCGATGAGGCAAATCGTCGTGCAGTAAGCGATTTCTTTTAGGAATTCCGAGCTATCGGCGGACCTGGCATCAATGGCATGCTCGGCCATGCATCTTGGCAACACTTGTGGACGCTTGGCCTAAAGAGTTCGAGGATCGATGTCGATTTATAAAGCGTGCCACATGAACTATTAGATGGACTTCTTCGAATAATGGCCCAACGCAACGGCTCGGATCTTCACCTAAAGGTGGGCGTTAGACCGCGAGTTCGGTCAAGCACGGGGTTCAGCGTAATAGCGAACGTACCCGTTTTGAACGAAGACATCGTGAATGATATTGCCAAAGCGTCCATGACTGCAGATATGTGGCAAACGTTAAAAGATTTTCGGCAGGTGGACTACGCTTACGCCAATAGCGAAGGTGCGCGTTTTCGCGTTAACACTTTTTTTCAAAGAGGGTTCATCTCTATGGCATTTCGACGCGTTGCTTCACAGCCTGCCTCTGTAAGCGAATTGTTTTTACCAGAAGTGGTGGAACGACTTGCAAATGAAAGACGAGGCCTGATTTTGGTCACCGGTCCGACCGGCTCGGGTAAGACGTCGACCTTGGCATCTATGATTCGACATATTAACAAGACAAGAGAATGTCACATAGTTACGATCGAAGACCCGATCGAGATCCTCCATTCTGACGAGCGGGCACTCATCAACCAACGCGAAATAGGATTTGACGCGACGAGTTTTGCGTTGGCGATGAAAGCTGCGATGCGAGAGGACCCCGATGTGATTTTAGTAGGCGAGATGAGAGACGAAGAAACTGTGCATGCCGCAATTGCTGCCGCAGAAACGGGGCATTTGGTTTTGTCAACATTGCATACGACCAATGCCAAGGAGACAATAAGCAGAATAGTTGACTTTTTCCCTTCTCAGCAGCAAAATCAAATTCGATCTTCGCTTGCCGGATCTCTGCGAGGCGTAATATGTCAGCGCCTGGTAAAGATTGTGGATGGAACTTTGAGGCCCGTTATAGAAGTTATGGTCGCAAACGGAAGAATTGCTCAATGTATATTGGAGCCAGAGCGTGGCTCTGATATACCTATGATCATCAAAGAAAGCGAATTCTACGGAATGCGAACATTTGAAAAGTCTCTGTTCGAACTGATTTCGCAGGATTTACTTGATCCGAGAGAAGCTCTAATGTCTGCTTCATCCCCTCAGGATCTACAGGTGATGTTGCAACGTACCGGCAGATAAAGGTTCAAGATTTACCTATCAGAGGTCACCAGCAGCTTTTGCTAGTTATATCGAAATTGACACAGTGTGGCTAAAAGGCGTTCACTGCGATGGTTGCTGCCCGATAGCGCGCTAGATTGTCCATGTTTGTACGAGGCTTAGCTTGGGGCCGTATTTAGCGGATCCCAGCGTTATAAGGTGAGGTTCGCGACTTGTCTCCAACTCAGTTTGATAAATCTCAAGTAATCGACGATGTGCTAATTGTCCGGCCCCAGTCTCACGGCGATGACCGTGGACGATTCACTGAGACATATAGGAGAAGCTGGTTTCCATTAGGGCGAGAAATGGTTCAAGGATCGCGCTCAGACAAAGCTGCTGGATCGCTAGTGGGGTTGCACTATCACATGCACCAATCCGACTACTGGTACGTTGTATCTGGCCGGGCTCAAGTCGTATTACATGATCTTAGATTAGGTTCGAACACCGATGGAGCAACGTTAGAGCTTGAATTAGGAGACGAGACTGGATTGGGTCTCTATATCCCACCAGGTGTTGCTCATGGATTTGCAGCGCTTACCCCAATGGTTCTCACTTATCTAGTAGATGGCTATTACAATCCGGCAGATGAATTGGGTGTAGCCTTTGATGATCCAGAAATCGGTGCAAATTGGAACTTGTCTGATCCGGTCGTGTCCCAGAGAGATCGAGAAAACCCTCTTAGGAAAAATATTTTAGACCACCTAAGACCGCGAGCCGGCCTGCGTACTTAGCATCATTAGACGATTTCGCGTAGCGCGAGAAATTAATCGTAAAATATCTCTCAAAGTGCTTGGAAATACACCTGTATGTGGTAACTTCTATCATAACTATGAAAATGGCCACAGAAAATGAGATTGAAACAGGTGAACTTCTGTTTTCACCACCCACCGATGTCACGCTCGCAAGTGGTCGGTGGAGGCGTCAAAGAGCGATTCGGTTTGTAGCCTTCGGAAGCGTAATATTAGGTTTGGCTGCAACACGGCTTGGATATTTTGTCGCTACCGGAGATTTGATTACTCCGAGTTTGCACGCGTCGTCGTCC
>JAJYGT010000037.1 GCA_021785005.1 Actinomycetes bacterium | reverse complement strand
TCAAACGCTGTAATTGTTTGGCCGCGGGTCTCGATTTCTTCGGTCAGTTCTGCAATCGTTTGTTTAAGGGATGTAGTTTCGGCGCGTAGCGAATCAAGCGCTTGGCCGCGGGTCTCGATTTCGCTGTAGAGTTCGCTCTGCGTGACCTCAAGTTCAACTACTTGGTTTCGTAGCGTATTTGAACTTTGACGAGACAGTGTTAATCGTTCAATCAGCTCGTCCACCGAAGTGGATTCGATTGAGCTTACGATGTCCGCAGAGGTGTTTCCTCGGGCCTGGTATGGGTGTTCGTCGATTTTGCTTGCCGACCATGTTGTTTTAAATAACGTTGGCAGGAGTTCCAACTCATTATTATTATTGCGATAGGTATTTTCTGGTGACAGCGAAAGCACGCTATCTACCGTGCGTGGAAGCGATCCTTTGGATGCGACGGCCACGAAGTACAGTGGTTTAGAACCAATTAGTTGATTTGAGCCTCCGGTTTGATCAGTATAGGTCTCGAGCTGATTATTATTTTTCGGATCTATTTCGAACATTAATGATACAGATCGACAGCGCTGACCGTAAAGTTGCACATTATCGAAGCTCTCTTCAAGCAATTGAATGAATTTCCCGACGCGTAGTTCATTTATGTGGAAGGGATTGTCATATTCTGGGATAATAGTGTACTCAATCGGATTTGGAGTTGAAACGATGAATAGTCCGCCGTCGCAAAGAGTTCGGTTGGCTTCGCGAACGAGATCGGATGGATCGCTTATGTGCTCGATCGTTTCAAAGGATACAACTACATCTGCGGATTTATCAGGAGCCGGAATGCAAGACGCATCGCCAACTGAAAATCGAACTTTTTCAGATGAATACCGTTTTATAGCGTGTGCAATGGCATCTTGATCTACGTCAACACCTAGGACGCTCTTTGCGGTTTCCCCAAGATACTTGGAGCCGTATCCCTCACCACAAGCTATGTCAATGACTCGGCGATCCGCGATCTGTTCCCGCGCGAAAGCATATCGATGAAGATGTTCGAGCTGAATTTCGCCACTGATGTTTGGCAAATAGCGTTCTCCCGTCATCTGTAATTCGATAGGATCTGAATCTGACGTCAACGACACCAACTTTCACTTAAGCGGGTTTCTCACCTGCGAGCACATTGATTATGGTTTTATTTAATCGGTAAGTCTATTCACATGATGGTTCATGTCATCAACCTGGCAGCACAAATGTTGGAGTGGTATGACGAATTTTGACACAAATAGGCGTTCTTATGGTCCGACTTGAACACCAAGTTGTTGTTTCCGCAAAATCTCTCGATGTCAAGCACTTCCTAGAACATTTAGCGTTAGTGTTCGCACGCACGCTTTAAAATATTTTAAAATCAGTATCTTGTACTGTAATTCTCATTGCGTAACGTCGGATTCTATTCGCACCGAGCACACCAAAGTCTACCATTGGGTTCGCTACCGCTATATCGCAGATGCGCATTTCCGACCCAGATAGCGCGACACGATGTACTCTTAAAGAGAACACCAATCGCGTCAAACCTCGCCGACGCCGCACTTAGAAAAAGTCATTCACGCGGGTTAAATTGGGCAAGGAGTAATTTGCTCGCAATTATTGTCTGGTATGTCGCATAAAGGCGATACGAAAAAATGACGTTCAGAGACGAGCTGTAGTACCACCGAGAATTGTTTGCGCTTCAGTGTAATATTGACTAGATGAGTTTCTCCTTTAACGAGATTCCAAACTGTCGTCCAGGTGGCGATCATGATATGTATACGTTTGGTCCACTTTGTCTAGTTGCACTTGAACGTGTAATGCCCGAGGCGTCATATTGGTTCGAAATAATAGTTGTACTCGATGCAATCGAATCGGGGCTTATGGCTCCCGCGATTGTAATTTATGATGATCAAGAACTCAGAAATGCGCGCGTTATTCTCCTGAAACAGGTGAAATCCAATTTGTATGTTGCGTTAGCACATGTAGGGCAGGGTGAAAAAATTGGCTTAAGCTTAAGCAGCTCTACCATCCGATCAACCTTTCCCCGAGTTCAAGTGACCAAGCAAACTAGGGGAAAGGCTAGATGGCGACGCACGTTACTTTTGGTATCGAGTATAGAGTTTTGGCGTCTCCTTCGGAATGAGCTGAAAGCGTGCGTTGGATTGTCACTTTTGGTGAAGATTCGAAGGGTGAAATTGTTTTTTCATGTGATGTGGGCAAGGCAGTTTGCCCCTAAGGGCCTTGGAGAATTGTCTTCGAGGATATCTGGAGAGACTAACTATAACTCATGGTTCCGCAATAGCGAGCCAGACATGATCGAACTAATGAATCAGAGTAGTGCATTCGCTTTGTCCAGACGTTCGTTGGCGGTACAGTTTATCATTTTTTCTGCAGAATTGTCTGGTGCCGATCTAGAACGATCATTGCTGTCGATCGCGATGCAGTCATGTGGAGATGCTGATGTAGTTATTGTGGTTCCGCCCGAAAGCGAGACTTGTTGGAACTCTAGAATTCTGGGACGCATAGGCGCATCCATAGATGCGCGAGTAGTCCGAAGTCAGCTAGGTGAAACGAGCTTTGACGTTGTAAGGCGTTGCGTCGAACCCAGCACGTCGAACTTTGTCACGTTCGTGGCGGCGGGAACCGAGATTGCCCCAGACCTGATGCACAATGTCGATCAAATGACATCAATTGATCCTAGCTTAAAAGTCCTATACCTTGACGATGATGCGTATGATACGAATGGATTCTTCGTGGATCCATATTTTAAGCCGGATTGGTCGCTGGATTTGTATCTAGGTACCGGATATATTTATTGGACGGTCTTATTTGCTCGAACCTTAGTTCTGGATCGCCTTGCGGGGAGTGAATTGTGTGGGACAGATCTGGTAGCGGAACTCATTTTTTGGGCTGCTGAGAAATTAAGTTCTAAGCAGATTCATCACTTCCCTAAGGTCCTTTACCATTATCCTTTGGGTGGGAGGGAAATAACCCAAGACCGTCGGGCAGTCCGGTCTGTAGAGCGCTTTGTGGAACTGCACTACCAGGACGCAAAACTCCATGCAACCGGGCAACCGTCAGCATATGGCTGTCGAATAGTCAAATATAAAGTTCCAAAAATAGCGCCTTCGGTGGTCGTTGTCGTTCCGACACGTGATATGGAACCAATATTGCGAGTCTGCATTGATTCGATCTTGGCGTTGACTGACTATCGGAACTACAGAATTATCGTAATTGATAACGAGTCTGTAGAGAAGTCGACACTTGAATATTTGACTGGCTTAGCTGGAATTTCGCGAGTTGAGGTTGTCCGCTTTCTGGGAGACTTTAATTTTGCAAAAATGCACAACCGGCTGTTGGAAGATATTGAGAGTGATTTCGTATGTTTCTTGAACAACGATACCCAGATAGTCGAACCTGATTGGCTTAGCAAGATGGTTGCTCTTGGTTCGCGAAAAGACGTTGGCATAGTTGGAGTTAAATTGCTGTATCCAGACTCCACGTTGCAACATTGCGGTGTGGTGATGGGTATTGGAGAGGCATTAACCGCCCATTCGTTTGTCGGTGATTCGGTAGTATCCGGTGGTTACAAAAATCGCGCACTAGCCCAGCAGGATGTTACAGCTGTTACGGGTGCATGCCTGTTGATTAGGCGCGAACTATACCGCAAAGTTGGGGGGATGGACGAGATCCATCTTCCCGTATCCTATAACGATATTGACTTGTGTCTCAAGGTGCGAGAAATCGGTCTAAAAGTGATTTTTGATGGATCTACGACGGTTGTGCACCATGAGGGGAAAACCCGTGGGATTGATGGTACTGATGTGGCAAAAACTGCGCGAAATAATCGAGAACGTGCTTACATGGTAGCACATTGGGGTGAAAAAATGTTTTCTGACCCATTTTATAATCCAAATTTGTCAACTAACGTACCGTACTATCTGGGTCGATTGAAGCTTTGGTAGCTACTCATGCGCGAGTTCGGGCGCTGATCAGCGGGGTCAAATTCAGTCGGAAGCCGGCACCTGTCTGCGAAGCGTGTAATTTTCGCTATCAGCCAAGGATGACGCGTCTTGAATCCATTGCCTCCACGGATCCCATTTAGCACTAATCAGTCGTCCCGTTAATCCTGGGATGGTGTTTTGTACCAAAAATGAAATTAGTTCGACTGCATCGAGGGTGGAATCCTCTTGATTTTCCTTCGCGAGTTCCATTCTTTCGTAAAATTCGCGCCCGACCACAGCCGGACCGGCTTCCAATACCTCGTCCAGCATTTTCGTTGCCATCAATCCAGGTGCGACTGCATTTAAAACAATTCCGGTTTGAGACAACTCGCGTGCGACGGTTTCTACAAGTCTGACAACTCCAGATTTCGAAGCAGCATACGCTGAAATGTTTGGCATGGGACTTGTAGCTCCGCCACCACTTAATACAATAATTCGACCGAACTGTTCCTTTTCCATCTCTATGATTGAGCGTTGAAGTACCAAAAGTGTTCCCAATAAGTTCACTTTGATGGATGCCATCCAATCGTTTGCGTTTATTGACTTTGTAGCACCGAATGGTCCGTAAACTCCTGCTGAGTGTACGACAGCAGTTGGGACACCTGATACAGCTATTGCTTGATCAAAGAAAGACGCGACGTTCTGTTCGTCAGAAACATCCAGACGTTCGATAAAGTAATTGTCGGTCGGGCCAGGTAGTTCATTTTTTATAGACTTTAAGGCGTCGTGGCTTCTTGCACCAAAAGATATCGCCCAATTTTTTTCGGCCAAATGCCGTACAACGGCTTCGCCGAGGCCTCGACTGGCTCCAGTTACAATTACGTGGTTTTTGCTCATAGTGCAACACCCTTTCCTGGTGAATATATGTATTCTGCCACGTTGTTGCCCAGTGATCCACTTATTGCACCGATAGCGTCGAGCACAAAAAACTTCTTCTGTGTCTCTTCGAGCACTTCAGGAATTTTCGAAATAGACGCCTCAGGACCACAAATTATTATTGCACTTGATTCACTCGCGGCAGAAGATAAATCATTGAAACGTTTAAAATGCGACAGTTGAGACGGAAGATCCTCTGCTAAGGCATCTAGAATTGCGACATCATACCCAATCGAGTGAAGACGTGTGGCCGTATCAATCCCGAAACTCCGCCTCAGGGTGCTGGTTCCCGACTTATAGGCAATTCCTAGGATTAGAACCCTACCATCACCCGGCTTCAGCAACTTTGTTATAGCCCGGACAGGCCATTGTTGTTGCTCGGAGTGGCTAGACATAATCGCGTTTACTACAGGTAGCACTATATTCGCCTGGTCTGCGATCTTTTCCAAGTAGCGGATGTCTCGTGCGAGCGTTCCACCCGCGATGGGTCCACCAGGAGCAACGTATGCTCGGGATCCAATTCGCGGATCGGACTTTAGAGCTTTAGCGACATCGCGTGCATCGGCATTGGTCACTTCTGCGATGCGTGCAATTTCGTTTGCGAACGCGACGGACATCGCGAGAAACGAATTGAGTGCGTGTTTAGTCAATTCTGCAGACTCAAGGGACATCGAAATGATCGGAACCTCTAACGGCGCGAGCACGGTCGATAATGTTTCGACTGCCTTTGACGAACTTGTCCCTATTATGATGCGATCTGGATACCTGAATGCGTTGATTGCTGATCCAAGACGTAAATTTTCCGGGGAATATGCAATGTCGATATTAGAACTAGGTCTTCGTTCGGCAATGGTATTTTTGATGTGGCGACTTGAACCTAATGGAAGCTGAGAAGAGATAACAATTATCGTGTTATCTTTGACAAGTTGTGACACGCGTTCGATTAGCGCGATTACGCTGTTGGAATCTGCCGTATCATCATCTCGGACTGGCGTATCGACTGTAATCCAAACGATATGTGCTTGGGCTACTTCAGATAGGTCAGCTGAAAACCGTAAGTTCCCAGCTAGTACGCCTGCGTGAATTAGTTCCGATAAACTAGGTTCTTCGACTGGTATACCCCCATCCTGCAGGAGCGAAATACGCACAGGATCCTCATCGATTGCAACTATTGAATGATTTAGACTTGCTAGGGAAGCCGAGTATACGCAACCTAAGTGCCAAAGTCCAACAATCGCAATTTTCATGTTCAAAACTTTATTGCGTCAAATTTCGAATTCAATCAAAGTACGCGTTTCTTTACATAAATTACTGGTAGACGGGTGCCTCTATGGTAGTCAGCGGATTTGTGAGATGATACGACTTACCTATTCTGTGAAATCGTTCGTCCAATTGAGAGCTACTTATTGCGTCGCAGTTTGGCAATCATCTGCTTGATGGTGTGGCGAACCTCGACTGGAAATGGATGACGTGGCTGAAAATTAACTGAAATGAACTGCTGTATTTACTCGCTTTCGTTATAATCTTTACCTACCTAAACGAAACGAAGCCAGGCGTGCAGTGTTTCTGCTAGGCTGGGTCGTGTTTTCACCATGGTTTTATCTTTGTTTGGAAATGGCTGTATTGATTGCCTAGACGTACGAAATGTGGTAAAAGTTATGACGTATTCAAAACAGTTCCTTGAGGAAGTGGCTATTGTAGCGCAAAATATTTCGCCCGAGTCTATCGAAGAAGTGGTAGATATTTGCTTGGGGATAAAGTCCTCAGGTGGACGCCTCTTCTTTGCAGGATCCGGGGGTGGCGCAGGACATGCATCACACGCGACCTGTGATTTTCGGAAGCTCGTTGGCGTGGAATCATATTGCGTGTCAGACAACGTAAGCGAGCTGACCGCGCGCATAAACGATGAATCATGGGAAGATTCGTATGTTTCATGGTTGAAGGCCTCAAGGCTCAATGCGAATGACGGAGTGTTTATATTTTCTGTTGGCGGAGGGGACGCAATCCGCCGTGTCAGCATGCAGCTCGTCAACGTGATGGATTACGCCAAGAGCGTGGGAGCAAAAGTAGTGGGTGTTGCGGGTCGAGATGGTGGTTATCTAGCCAAGGTAGCCGACGGCTGTGTTATCATTCCTCCGCTCTTTGGAGATGCCATTACTTCGCACACTGAAGGATTTCAAGCGGTAGTATGGCATCTGATGATCGGTCATCCACGGATAGTACAATCAAAGCCCGTTTGGGAAACTCTTGCAGTCAAATAGCATGGAAAAAGCTCTAGTGACTGGCGGAGCTGGCTTTATCGGATCTCACTTGGTGGATCACCTGCTGGCGATGGGCAAAGAAGTTGTAGTACTCGATAATTTTTCAACTGGTCGAAAAGAGTATCTTGAGGGTTCGCTTGCTCAGGTAGTAAATATTGATTTGACCTCCGATGTGAGCACTCTTCTTCCGCACTTCAAAGGCGTAGATACCGTTTTTCATCTTGCCGCAAATGCCGATGTTCGTTTTGGCTGGGAACACCCCGAAAGAGACGTAGAACAGAACGTCGTAGTGACCTCTAGAATTGCAGAGGCTGCTTCCATGGCAGGTGTAAGTGATTTTGTCTTTAGCTCCACTGGATCGGTATATGGGGAGGCAGTGATTGTTCCAACTCCTGAAGATGTTCCTATTCCAGTGCAAACAAGTCTTTACGCTGCCTCAAAAATTTCGGCCGAATCATTCCTTGCCGCCTATGCGACTGCTGGAAAGTTTAAGGCGACTATCTTTCGATTTGTCTCGGTTCTGGGGCCGCGTTACTCTCACGGACACGTTTTTGATTTCGTAAAGCAGCTAAAAGCCAACCCAAAAGCATTACATATTTTAGGCGATGGAAAGCAGCGTAAATCGTATATGCACGTCGATGACTGTATAGCGGCTCTACTGGAAATTCGTGGCGATACGAGTTACGGTGTCTATAACCTTGGTGCACCTACGTACTGCATGGTGGATGACTCGGCAGGGTGGATCGTCGACGAATTGGGTTTGGATCCCATTATCACCCACGCTGGCGGAGAGAGAGGATGGATTGGAGATAATCCATTTATCCTCCTGGACGTGTCGAGGGCAAAAGATAGAGGATGGGAGACAAAAAAATCAATCGAACAGTCAGTCCGTGATACGGTTCGCTGGATTAGCGAGAACACTTGGATCTTATGACGCAAGACACGATTGGTCGCCGTCGGATAGGCATAATAGGTGCTGGTCTCATCGGAATTAAGCGTACAATTGCTTTTGATATGCTTGGTTGCAACATTGTTGCCGTATTCGATCCAGACGTTGGACGCTCCAAGGCCCTAGCGGAACGACCATGTCGCAATGGTGCGCCGGAAGTCAAGAATGATCTCACATCTCTGTTCGAAACCGTCGGTTCTGGCGGTATCGTCGTGGTTGCGACACCACATGCTCATTTGTCAGCTTCTGCGAGAAGTGCGATTAACGAGGGTTTACACGTATTGCTCGAAAAGCCTGGCTCGGTGGCTAGTCGAGATCTTGAGGAGTTAAATGAGCTTGCGATCGGCAACAAATGTACCGTCCATGTTGGATACAATCATAGATTTCATCCAGGAATCCGTGCTCTTCGTGATGCTGTCATGGGCAGGGAATATGGCAAGGTATTGTCAATCCGAGGGGTTTATGGACACGGTGGACGAATTGGATACCAGGATGAGTGGCGATTTCAGCGTCAGATCTCAGGTGGGGGTGAGCTTCTAGATCAGGGATCTCATTTGATTGATCTAGCTCAATTTATAACCGGAGATCGGCTTGATTACCAGTTCTCAAAGATGTCAAATCTGTATTGGGGTGGCGAAGTAGAGGATAATGCTTTTGTAAGTCTTATTGGTCGCGAACTGCGATTTGAGGCCTGGCTCCACGCAAGTTGGACAGAGTGGAAAAATAGGTTCTTGTTAGAAGTCTTTTGCGAGCGTGCCAAACTCGAAGTATCTGGTCTTGGTGGTTCGTACGGATCGGAGACTTTCCGGATATATGAAATGGGTGAGGAACTCGGTCCACCGAAAATAATGTCAGTTGAATATCCACCTGGTGATACGTCGTGGGACTCTGAGTGTCGTGACCTCTTGACAGCTATTGATGAAGGTGTGTCCTATGGTGCAACGCTTGAGGATGCGGTAGCAGTTTTGCGAATTGTCGAAAGGGCTTATACAAATTGATTATATCGAGAACACCGCTGCGCATTTCACTTGGAGGAGGCGGAACCGATCTTCCGTCATTTTACCGTTTAAATGGCCCCGGCTTCTTAGTCGCTGCGGCAATTGATAAGTACGTGTACGTCGCGGCGCACCGAAACTTTGAGGACAAGTATCTCCTTAAGTATTCTGAGATTGAAAATGTTGCTGAACGTTCAGACATACGCCACCCAATGATCAGATCGATCTTGGAAGAGTATGACATTGAGCCAGGAATTGAGATCAGTTCGATCGCAGACATACCAGCGGGAACTGGTCTAGGCAGTTCAGGTTCGTTTGCGGTAGGTCTCATCAAATCGCTGACTACATACAATCGCCAGTACGTTTCGAACGAAAAGCTCGCCGAAGTCGCATCTCGACTTGAAATCGAGGTCCTTAAAGAACCTGTCGGCAAGCAGGATCAGTATATCGCGGCCAAGGGTGGAATTACGGCGTTTGAGTTTCGAGCCGATGAATCGGTTCACTCATATCCGGTGTCTATGCGTGAAAGTGATCGCAGGGATTTTGAGACATCGCTTATGCTCTTTTACACTGGAATCCGTAGGTCCGCCTCAGAGGAATTGAGAACCTTAAAATTTGAGTCGCAGTCGACGTCGTTACGTGACAATCTTGAGGCAGTTCGAGCTGCTGGTTATGAAGCTATAACTGCTCTTGAGAACGGCGAAATTGATAAATATGGCAAGATGCTCTCAGACCAATGGAAGCTCAAATTTCTTCGCCAGCCATCGGCAGTTCATGCCGAGATCAATTCGATCATTGAGTCGGGGATCCGAAGCGGCGCTTTCGGTGGGAAGTTGATCGGCGCTGGTGGTGGCGGTTTCATATTATTTTCGACCAATCACCGCTCCAAGTTGCGCTCGATGATGGAGCAGCATGGTATGGCTGAAGTACCTATAAGAATAGATTATGAGGGATCCACGGTCCAGTGGACCTAGTAACGAATTTTGTCGTAGTATTGGCCGGCGGATTAGGTTCGAGAATTGCTCCTATTGCCAAAGGCAGACCGAAATTGCTACTTAAGCTTGGCGGGTCAGACTTCCTGTCGCTCAAGATTGCCGAATTTGAACGAAATGGAATCGGTGCAGTTCTACTCTTGACTGGCAAAGGTGCTGACGATATCGATCGCCAGCTAGATGCGAAAGTGTTCCCAATCCCGATTGCATCGTTGCGAGATGGTCCCGAGCTTCGAGGAACCGGAGGAGCCCTGCGAGCTGCGCTTCCACTTCTTCCAGAGTATTTTTTTTTGACGTATGGTGATACGTTATTGGACCTTCCATACGCATCTCTTTCAGAGGTAGTGAAGCGCGATCCGTTGGGTCGAAGTACTTTAGCGGTATGTCGTCCGCAAGATGGCGTTGATGGAAAGTGTAATACGCGAATGGAAGGTACTACCGTTGTCGCCCACAGCAAGGTCGACACTTCTGACAAAGATTGGATTGACTACGGTATATCACTCCTTAAAAGAGACGACGTTGTTTTAGCCTCAAAGGAACTACAGGACAACGATCTTTCAAACGTCTATGGCCGTCTCGCCGAACGTGGACTCTTATCAGGATATGTCACAAGCGATCGATATCTCGAGATTGGTACCCCAGCTTCGTTCGGTTTCGTTGAACGAATTATTAGTGAAAAGTCGTCCCAGTAACAGCGACATTATTAGCAATAAACGACCACGCATCAAGTATGTCTTCGGCAATGAGGTGTGGATTGTTTGAATTGCAAAGCCGTATAGCATGCGCAGCGCTAAATTGGGATGGAATGCATATGGCATGGATGTCAGCATTGAAAGATGCGTCCACATCGGACGCGCGATCACCCACCATCCAACTCTTACTCAAGTTAATGCCAAGTTCTGACCTTGCCTTGAAAAACAAACCAGGTTTCGGTTTCCTGCACTTGCAATTGTCAGCGTTGTCGTGCGGACAGACGTAGATTTTTTTTATTTCAGGTAATTGGCGCAGCAGTTTCGCGTTGATTGCTTCAAGCTCGCTTAGGTTAAGTTTTCCGCGTGCGATATCGGGTTGGTTTGTGACTGCGACCACGATAAACTCAGCATCGACACATCTAGATAGGAACGTCTTAACGCCATCCGCAATTTTTAGGTCACTTATTTTGCGGATGCTTCCCTTTGACCCGTCGTCTCTGATGACATTATCAATGATGACACCGTCGCGATCGACGAAGATTGCTTTCCGATTTGTACTTCTTTGCTCGTAATTGTTTATCATGACCGTGGTGCGATAATTCTAGTGCAGCGAGGACTGTCCTACGCCAAGAATTTTTTGTTGGCGTGCAAGACGTTTCTGTTCCCGACGGAGTTTCGTATGGCAAGAATTGAAATATGAGAGAGGGTCGAATGGCGTCTTTCATTTACGTAGCGAATAGACCGTATCTTGTGCAGGTAAGGGTTAGTCAGGTGCCGCGTGTGGGAAATCGTTAAATCGGTGGGGACTTGCATCCAAATTCTAAATTTAGATTGCGGGCGATTCCGGTGATGGGTTTGTGAATCGATTTGAGTTTCTCGATCGCTACCAAACACGGGAGAATGAAGAGTTTGTTTGGACTTCGAACTGGTAAGCCATGTGACAAAGTACGCAATTTGTTTACGATACAAAGGTTTCCGCTGTTGGCCGGCTCTCAAATGAATAGAGAACGTATCAAATGGACCACTCTACGGGCACTATCGCCGCCAGTTGTATTGTGTCAAGTTGCGTATCGTTTCGTACTTTCAATCTGAATATTAAATTTCGACAATGTGGGAAGCGTCCAAACTTATTGATGAAGTTTGGCGATATCGAATTCATCATATATAGAATTGGTGAACGCGAACGATGCTGATAATTTTAAGAGTCGTTTTTTGATCGTTTCCATTGAATCGTCGCTTTGATCAGCCAAGATAAACTTTCGACCGAGCTGTTGAGCTACAGCTCCTGTGGTACCACTTCCTGCAAAGAAATCTAGAACCCATTCTCCTTTGTTACTGCTTGCGTTGATGATTCTAGAAAGTATGCCTTCTGGCTTTTGGGTTGGATAGCCAGTTTTTTCTTTTCCAGTTGGAGAGACAATAGTGTGCCACCAAACATCGGTCGGGAGTTTGCCACGTTCAACTTTCTCGGGCGTAACTAGGCCGGGAGCCATGTAAGGCTCGCGATCAACCAAATCGCTGTTAAAGGTGTATTGTTTTGGGTTTTTAACATACACGAGGATGTTGTCATGTTTGGCTGGCCATTTTTTCTTGGACTTGCCACCATAGTCGTATGCCCAAATGATTTCATTTAGGAAGCATTCGCGTCCAAAAAGGTAATCGAGCAGTACCTTGATGTAATGCACTTCTCGGTAATCAAGGTGCAGGTACAAGGTGCCGTTGTCTGCGAGTATCCTCCAGGCGTGCGTTAGGCGCGGTTCTAGAAAACTGAAGTAATCTTCGAAGTCATCATCATATTGTGAAAGCGCGCCTTTGATCGTCTCATACGTCTGACCCTTGAAACCTACTCGGGTGCCTTGTTCTGATTTTATAGTGGTGATGTTCTGTCGCGATTGGGTTCGTCCGGTGTTGAACGGTGGATCGACATAAATGAGGTTTATTGAGTTAGAAGGAAGTTGTTCTAGCAGCTTTAAATTATCCCCATGAAAAACAAGGTTAGAGGAGTCTTGGTCCCAGGCAATATTTTGGTTCACTGGTAAAGAATTATAGTTATGAAGTACTGTACTATACCGCAGAGCAATATCTTTGAATTATTGGGCTTATGCGTATTGCAAGAGATCTTACCCTTAGTTAGTCATAAGATGTATACAGAATAGTCTGTCGCGTTGAATTAATTTAAGCGCTTGTGCAGAGCTTCTGGCTGTTGGCTGGGTTGTATGAATTTGCGCCTTGTAGCAGTCGTTTTGTTTAGACTGTAAGTTTTCCTTTTGAAGAGTCGAATTTGCAAGTGCACTCTCAGTTGTGGGTAAACGATCAAATGACGATGTGTTGATGGTTTGGAGTAGTAATGGGTGGAAGTTCTAATAGCTTTAGGAGGCGAGACCCTGACGCAGCTCCGAGAGGAACCTTCTCACGAAATACTCGGGATGGTAACCCGAACGGTCGGGTAGGTAAGCGACGCGACTCAGGTGAAGGATTAAGTTCGTCAGATTCGGATTCCCCAGGGTCAGATAATGCACGACGTTTGAATCGCTCTGGCACAAGCGGGCACAGGACCTATGTTCCAGGCTCTAGCTATCGTGGAGACCGTCCAGACCGTGGAGACCGTCCCTATGGAGAACGCAAGTTCCAAGGTGATCGTCCCTCAGGCTCTAGCTATCGTGGAGACCGTCCAGACCGTGGAGACCGTCCCTATGGAGAACGCAAGTTCCAAGGTGATCGTCCCTCAGGCTCTAGCTATCATGGAGAC
>JAJYGT010000166.1 GCA_021785005.1 Actinomycetes bacterium | reverse complement strand
AACGGTTAACGTGACTTTTGATTAGGTTGTTCTCAGGGGAAGATATTAGCATGCCTATGCGATGTCCACGCTGGCAAGATTATTACCAAAAGTCAAATATGTAGATATATGACAGTGAAGGCAGAAGATGAATCAAGAGATATTTCAAGTGAAGTTTGTGTGTGCGGGTAATATTTGCAGATCAGTTATGGCTCAACGCGTTGCATTGACCCTAGCAAGCAATTTGGATTTGACCTCATTGGTTTTTTCTAGCTCTGGTACTGGGGCCTGGCACGAAGGGCAGGAAGCAGATCCAAGAACTCGCAAAGCACTTTTAAATGCTGGTTATCCCAACTTTACGCACAAGGCTACACAGTATCGTGATTCTTGGACCCCGGGGCTTGATCTGATTGTCGCAATGGACCGGGCGAATTATGCGTCACTTTTTCATATGCCAAATGTGTCCAGGGAAATACACAAGTTATTTTTGTTGCGCGATCTGGATAAAAAATTTTCAACTTCCTATTCTGACGCGAGCATTAACCTAGATGTTCCAGACCCTTATTTTGGTGACGACAAAGACTTTGCCGATACCTTGGAAATCGTGGAGAAAAATGTATCGGAGCTGCTACACAGGATCAAAGATGCGAGACTCAACTTAGGTGCGCTGCCGTCTTGATTGTTTTTCACTGGTCAAACAGGTTGACGTCCGAATCAAAAATTAAATCTGTTGAACCAAACTTACGATATTTTCGCACCCAGTTGTGCGGTGTTCGCAACGAAGTGAAACTTGACATTTGGGTTGATGTGCTCGAACTGGACAGTTTGCACCTGCTTGATGTTTCAAATTGAACAAGCGTATACAAGTCAGTTGGGCCACTGACAAACTCATACGTCCAGAAGCGGATTTCTGAAGTTGTTGTCCACAAACATGCAGCTGAGGATACAGGTTTTGATTGAAAATTTACTTTCTGGATAATAATCTAGAGTGTGGGAATTGACAGCGCTATAAAACACTAGGTTCTAAAGAAATGTATATTTCTATGGGAGGGGCTTGCTGGTGAAACTGGGCCTGCAAATGGGCTACTGGGGCGCGGGTCCACCCCAAGATGCAATTCAAACGATCCAACACGCCGAACGGCTCGGTTTTGATTCAGTGTGGACTTCAGAAGCTTATGGTTCTGATGCCATTTCGCCTATCGCATGGTGGGGTGCCCATACTTCAAAGATCAGGCTCGGTACTGCAATTATGCAGATTTCCGCAAGAAGACCAACTGCGACCGCGATGACTGCTATGACTCTCGATCATTTGTCGGGCGGTAGGTTTACTCTTGGTTTGGGAGTGAGTGGTCCAGGTGTAGTCCAAGGTTGGTATGGCGAGACGTTCTCAAGTCCACTTATGCACACCAGAGAGTACCTTGAGATCATTCGCCGTGTGATCAAGCGACAAGAACCCGTTAGTTTTGATGGTCGGTTTTACCAGATCCCTTTCAATACTTCAGATGTGACATTGAAGCCACTTCGATCAACAGTTCATCCACTGCGGGATGACCTTGGGATTTATTTGGCAGCCGAGGGACCTAAGAATGTGGAGTTGGCAGCTGAGATTGCAGATGGGTGGTTTCCGCTTTGGTTTTCGCCTCGAAGTGACGCGTACTATCGCGCACGCTTAGAAAGTGGTTTTGTGCGCCGTCCCAATCCACTAGCTACTTACAATTTCGAGGTAGTGTGCCCGGTTCCAGTTGTAATTGATCGTGACTTAGAATCTGCAGCTGATAAATTAAGACCGCTACTCGCACTTTACATCGGCGGCATGGGATCAACTACAACTAATTTTCACAAAAGGGTATTTGAGCGCCTTGGTTATGAAGAACAATGCAAAAAGATTCAAGACGCGTATCTAGCTGGACGAAAAAGCGAAGCGATTTCTGGCGTAACAACGGAAATGGTGGAGGATGTTTCACTTGTTGGATCCCTTGGTAAGATTCGCGACGATCTAGACAAATGGCGAGAGACTGTGATAACTACGATGCTGGTGTCTAATTTTGGAGGAGAGTTAGATACGATTGCCGAACTTGTTCTAGGTTAGTTGGCGATGAAAAAATCAATTCAATAGGTAATTGATTGTTAGTTGTCCATATCCCATGAAAGGTTCATTTACGCTTTGCCTCCACATTTTCATGAACTCAACGAATGAATCTCGATCCGTGGGTCATATTGGCCTGAAAAACATTTTTGCTGGCTACGAAATACCCACGCGCCTTCGGCGCAAATCATACGCTTCGTTATTTTTAATTTAATTATGGTTGGTCTAATGGAACGGGCGGGTGTTGTTGGGTATCGCCTGGGCGTCAGTCCTTGACTGGAAGGCGTCGTGTAACTCCTCAAGACTTCCTTTGAATTAAATCGATGTCGCGAGTGTCTTGTAAGTTGCGTGTGGACAAATTATTCAAGTGGGAACAATAAGCCAAATTTGTTGCGATAATTCACACATCTGGGCGCATCTTATGTTATTTAATTAATAGAGATGCTGTTCGATTTACGAGTATCGACTGGATCTGGCGACCAAGAACTGTTTTTAGTTCAAGAATCATAGATGAGTCAAAATGAAAAAAATGGGCCGCGTTCGGGGGGCTTCTAGCCACGGCGAGTTTATCGACGCTGCTTGTTAGTGCCGGAGTCGCTGTTACGACGGGTTCAGGGCTAGCCAGTGCTTCGACCCTAAGACCAGCGTTGATCTGTCAGCCTGGCGGCACTTGTGGCACGAAGACTTACTTCGAAGGCGAGAATTGTGAAGACTACATTTGGGGCGAAGTGGTTTACGATCCATACGGGCAACCCCTTCAATGCCAATACGTGGGTGCTGACGAGTACGGAAATCCGATATTTGAGTGGGTGGCAATTTAGATGATCACAACTGAGAATGTTTTATCCTTGTCTAAGTGTCCCCCCGGCCTAAAATACTTCGGGGCTTTTTTGATGATTACGGGGGTGCGACGTGATGTTTGAATTTGCAAAGAGCTTGCCCCATCCGTCAGTCGAGCTTGTTGAGTACATTAGTGGAGTTCTTGGTTCTAATTCCAGATCCAAGCTGGAACGTTCGGCGCGTGGTGAACCAGGATTTGCCCTTTCTGGCGGAGAACTTTTGGTAAATTGTGACCGAGCTCCTTATCTCAATTTGAGCGAAGAGTTGCGGCGGTTGCTGGCTTTTTTTCAAGCTAAAGACTTAGATCAGGCGGATCAGATAGGTATCTATCCCTTTTCCAAATTAGGTCCCGCTGACATGGACATCGGGAGTTCGGATTTGCTTATCGGAATCCCGGAAAGCATTTTGGACATGAGACAAAAAGGGCGTGCGGTGCTATTAACTGCTGCGCGGTCGGCTCTTTTCCATGCCACCTTGATTGCAGCGGCTGAAGGCTTAGATACGGTTCCGGCGGCGTTGTATCTGCTGGTATTATCTTGGTGCTCCCAAGACTTAAATCGTCTTCCTAGACGAGCATTACTGATTCATGACGGTCTTAGATACCAAACGACAAGTCTTTATACAGATTTTCAGGACCGCCTCTGCGACTTATCGAGCGATCACTATTTGGTTCGCGAAACACCACTTAGTGATCGCTATCCTGGTACGGAATTGCAAATAGTTGAGGCGCTTTATGATTCTGGTGATCCAAATGCTATTGGCCGAGCCCATCAGTCAAGCGCTCGTCTAGAGCCGATACTAAGTAAGCTTAGAGTCTTGCCGGGTAGTTGGAAGCCAGGACAATGGAATCCGGTATTACTAACTAATAATCGTGAAGAGGTCGATCGACTTGTTCCGCTACTACTTGAGCGTGGAATGCTTTATCACCGGTATTCGCCTCACAGGCCTGGTTCTTCGGATCCTCACCTAAGTGTCCGGAGTGAGGATATTAAGACGATCTGGTCCAACTTGGAGTTGCGAGGGGTTCATCTGTGATCTCAAGATACGCCGGCGATGATACCGCTTTGGTTTTCTGGCAAACCATTTTTAAGGTTTGTAGGATAAAACAACAGCAACAAGGGATGTTATCGCAAGCAAAGATGCTATTGGGACGGATTATCTCGGATATTGTGGTTGAATAAAATGAGTTCGTCGTAGGGTCTTCTCCCTATTAATTTGCGCTTCATCATTTCGTGCTGCAATTGATTTTGCGCCACGGCTTCTGATCTGGTAATTTTTTGGAATGATACACGCGTGCCAGGTCGCAGCTGCGCCAGTGCCCCAAGATCGAAGTGGCTGATACACGCTATGACTGGATAGCCACCTGTAGTTGGATTATCACGTCCAATCACTATCGGTTCACCATTGGGTGGAATTTGGATCGCACCAGGTATCAGCGGTTGAGAGCGACCAAGGGGAGTTGCCGAAGTTGGATTATTTGTCAACCCGGATAGGCGAATCCCTGTTCTTGCGCAATCAGGTGAGATCTTGAAATCACTTGCAAAGAACCAGTCAATTGTAGTTGGGTCAAATTTGGACAAATTGGGACCGGGAATAACTTTGATTATTTTGACCGAATCATTTGATGAAACAATTGAGTCGAAAGGTGGCTGGCGATGTGGATTTGCGAACAAGGTGGCACCGATAGTAGGTAGTTCCGGTCCAATACCGCTCAAACTGTCTGTGGACGTGCTCGCAAGCATATGGGGGGCCAAAAAACCTCCACGAGTTGCAAAATAGGTGTAAACACCTTGATGTGGCATTTCGATATCGAGTCGTTGTCCGGCAAGGATTCCATGGACTTGATTGTGGCGAACGATCCGGTTGTCGATAAGTATCTCGCCTTGCGCACCGCTTACAACTATGTAAGTGTCGGTAAGAAGTTCGAAGGATACCCTTGAAAGTGCGAGTTCAAGGGTCGTGGCATTTGGATCGTTCCCTAACGCAAGATTTGCCAGTATGTGTGAGTAGGGGTCCATCGCGCCTGACTTCCCAACGCCAATATGACCTGTGTTGTTCCTGCCTAAGTCTTGGTAAGAAATTCGACCTTTTTGGGCTACAAGTCTTGAATGAGCGCGCGAGTTTTTGATCGGTTCAAAATGGTTTTCTCGTGTGCCATTTGACGAGCCGGGCTGACTATCACTTGGCGCGGCCGATGGTGAAAATCGAACTTCGTCACCTCGGGCAAGATACATTCCTTGATTTAGGTCAAAGAGTCTGGCGCTTGTACGACCAATTATGTTCCATCCGCCGGGAGTTTCAAGGTTGTAAATTCCGAAATACGGACCACCAATTGCGACCGACCCGGCCGGCACCTTTAATCTGGGGGTTGGCCTTCGGTCTATTTGTAACGCCTTAGGAAGACCGTCGAGATAGGCGAATCCGGGTGCAAAGCCGAAATGTGCTACTGAAAACGAGGTGCTAAAAATGGCTTTTGCAAATTGATCGACGCTCATCTTGGATTTACTCAGCACCTCATCAAGATCTTCGCCGTCAAAACAAAGGTCCAAAGTTATGCTTTTTGGCTCTTTTTTTTGGTTGCCTGGTAAATGATACAAGTCCTCGAGTAAATTTACGACTTCGTCGAAACTTAAAATTGTAGGTTCAAATTCCACTAACGCCGATGCGCCAGCTCCGACTACGTTCGTGATTCCATGTAGCGATCGATCCACCAAGATATCCAAAGCATCCGCTAACTTTGGCATGTTGTCAGAAGCGATTAGAATTCCACAGACACCGTATTCGCCGAAAGTCAACAAAATGATCTCACTGCGATCCCGCGTGTCTTGAATTCATGACTAATCGCGGTAACGGCCGTTACCGCGTTAGGACCATCACCATGGATGCAGATCGAATCGACTTTGACTGATATTTGATGGCCGGTAATTGACTCTACAGTCGATGAAGTAGCAAGACTCAGTGCTTGTCGTAACTGTTCGACAGGGTCAGCAATCATAGAATCAGCCTGTGAACGCGGTACTAGGTTTCCATCTTGACTATAGCGCCTGTCAGCAAATCCTTCTCGAAAGTACTGGATACCTAGCTTGTTGGCGATACTTTGCAACGCACTACCGGGCTGCCCCAATATTGCCAATTCGGGATCAAATTGTGCTACTGCCCGTGCAAACGTGGAAGCGATGTCTTCGTCACTGTACATGTCGTTGTACAAAGCGCCGTGTGCCTTGACATATCTAACACGCACGTAGTTTGGTTTAGCGAGAGCTATTAGCCCCCCTAGTTGAAATTGAATATCGGCGGTTAGTTGCTCCTTGGTGGTCGCAATGTGGTGGCGACCAAAACCAAGTCGATCATTATACGAGGGATGAGCACCTACCACTATGTGATTTTGCCGCGCGATTTGTAAGGCTTGAAAGATCGTTAGCGGGTCCCCGCCGTGAAATCCGCAAGCAAAGCTTGCACTGCTTAACATAGGAATAATTTTTTCGTCGCAGCCGACTTTATCTCCAAGGTAACTTTCTGCAACGTCGGCGTTCAGATCCATACCCTAAAGCTACAGGACAAATCACAGTACAAGCTTCGATTCTTAACCTATATTGTCTAGGAAGCAGTCGCAGTCAAAGTTGTGACCATCAGTTGAGCTATATTTGATGTCGCTGCCGGGATTTGATTAGCTGCTTATGGTTAAACAAATGCGACAAATTCACCCCAAACTTATCAGCAAGAGCGACTCAAACAACGATTACGATTGCGCGCTTTTACGCGTCAGAGTATTTTGTATCCGGCGTCGTTATAGGATTCGATAGATTTATACTCAATCTGGCTTTGGCCAAGTGCGCTAATAGGCGGAATGCGGAGTAGCAACAGACGTTATAAGGGTTCATCTTCGTCTGAAACTATGACGCAAGTACTACATAGGTTGTGCTTTGACAAGGTAATTTCACGCTCAGTGGTTGGTTTTGTGGTAAAGACTTACTTGATTGGTGTCGAAATCCAACCATGGTGGTTTTCCGATCCCTCATCAATTCGCTATGGATGCGTTTTCGACGAGGAGTCACCGTAGTTTTGTTATTGAGTGTTGCCCTGGGTATGGCCGTAAGCGTACTTGGATTGTATCACGTTGCTCAAGTTTCTGAAACCGTGGTGAATGTTGGCAATAACATCACTAGCTTGAGTGAACAGGAATTTTCGGCCTCTTGGGAGGTTTTGAGCTCTGGAACTGTGGATCAAAGTGCGCGCGAAACTCTGTTGCGACTCGAGTCATCGTGGAATTCTGCGATTACTTCGGCTCAACAGACGTCGATTTGGACACCCACTCTCGCAAGTGCGACGTCGGCTTTTCGTACAGACATGCTGCAGGTTAACGAAGAAATTGCTAGCAGCCGTGGCCAATTAGCCCGCGTATCGCTCGAGCGGCACGCTTGGTATGAGGTGCAAGCTGTAAAAGACGCCGTATCAGCTGGAATAGCTGTCCAAAACAACGCGGGAGATCGAGCGAGTTTTTACGCCGATCTAGAGACTATTGCAATTATTTTCGCACTTGGAATAATTGTTGCAATGGTCACCCAAGCAATAAACCGCATGAAGGTAAAAAGCGCGTTACTAGCAACGGAGGCTAAATCTAGAGCCGAGTCCAGGTTCAGGTCCTTGGTAAATAATTCGTCCGATATTCTCGCGGTGCTGACGGATACTTTTGAGATTGTCTTTGTTGCTCCATCGTGGACACGAATTATGGGTCATCAAATAAATGAGATCATTGGGGTACCTATTCTTGATTTTGTGATGGCAAATGACAAAGAGCTCCTTGCTGCAGCTTTGGAATCAGCTGAGATGGAGCCAGGCTCAGAGGTTCTTACGCGTTGGCAACGAGCTGACGGTACCTGGAGTTGGATGACTAGTTCTGCTACAAACTTATTGCATGATCCTGCTGTGGGAGCAATCGTACTAAATGCGCACGACGTCTCAGGTCAAAAAGAGTTAGAGCGGCAACTTATTAATAGCGTTTTTCGTGACTCGCTAAGCGGACTCGCTAATCGCGTGCTATTACGCGAGCATATAAACAGTGCCATTGTAAGGAGCACTCCTGGGAACCCATCTTGTCTTGTGTATTTAGACATCGACGACTTCAAGAACATAAACGATTCATACAATCACGAGGTTGGGGATGAGCTGATTGTTAGCATTGCCAGAAGACTCGAAGGTCTCGTGGACAAACTCGATACGGTTGCGCGGTTCTCTGGCGATGAATTTGTAGTGCTTCGCGAATCGGGTGCGAGTCCGGTGGAGTTTGCCAAACTGCTTCAACTTGAGCTTGAACAAGCGTTCCAATTATCGGTCGGCTTCGTCTATATAAAAGTGACCGTCTCAGTTGTGAGGATAGAGTACGACACGACTGCAGACGCTCTTTTGCGAGATGCTGATTTGGCGATGTTTGCCGCAAAGCGTGATATGCGTTCTCGCTTTGCCTTGTTTGATTCTTTGACCCACGAGTCGATCCGTGATCGCATCGAATTGAAAAACGATTTAACGCTTGCGGTGGATCGAGATGAGTTTTTCGTAATGTATCAACCAATTATCGATCTAGTCACTCGAAAACCGGTGGGCGTTGAAGCGCTGGTGCGCTGGCAGCACCCGATTCGTGGCCAAGTTGAACCTTTGAAATTTATTCCTTTGGCCGAAGAGAATCGGTCGATTATCAGCATCGGTCGATCAGTGATAAATAAATCGGTGGCAGCGATCGCCAAGATGAACTCCGCGATACGAGAATATAGCGAACCGTTGTCTTTGAATGTTAATCTCTCGCTCATTGAACTTGAGCAGCCAGATATATGCGAGTTTATTCAAGACGTACTTGCTGAAAATCATTTTGACCCGAAATTGTTAATTGTTGAGGTAACTGAGTCTATTTGCATGCAAGACCCAAATTCAATTGCTTTGAGATTGCATAATCTGCGTTCTAGTGGTATCCGGGTCGCTATCGACGATTTTGGTACAGGGTATTCATCCCTTAGTCACCTCGAAAACCTTCCAGTTGACTCGCTGAAAATCGACAAGTCTTTCACTGATCATGTGCTTGATCTAGCGACTCCTGTGACCCTAAAGACCGTAATTCAGCTCGGTAATGAGCTTCGTCTCAAACTTGTCGCCGAAGGAATCGAATGCAGTGGCCAAGTCGAGGCTTTGTTGAAGTTGGGTTGTCAATTTGGACAGGGATTCTATTTTGCTAAACCAATGAAGAAAGAGGACCTTCAGACATTTTTAGGCTTGAGAGTCGTCGCAACTGCCGCTGCACAAACAAGATTTGCGCCACATCGGTTAGAGCCGGAAATGGATTTCGACCCGGTTGGCGATAATATTCGCGAGCGGTAAGGGTGTAAGGTATGGTTGATTCGCCTAAAGGCGTTACTACGCCCGCTCAGCGCTTTGCTGTCGTATCGGGCACGATGATTATTTTTTGTGCTTTGTTTAGTTTTATTGTTTTTGAATTAGCCAGTGTAGGCGTAATTAAAGATTCAGCCTGGACTCTTGTACAAGCAAATCCGACGCGTGTTGGACTGCACTTTATTTTCGGAATGATTTGGATTACCAGTTGCGCCAAGTTTGAACTGTCGCGCCGAGCAAATCTTTTTATCGGTATGATATTCGCGCTCCTGACGTTCCTGGGTCTTTTCCAACTTCTGGGATTTCTTGGAGTTGATGGCGTTGCTAATGTTTCTAATTTTGTGGATTTCATAAGCGCATCGTTTGCATTGTATTACGGCACGCTCGGCGCGCGAAATCCTAGCGTAGTAATCGCAAGGCAAGTCAATCGACTCGATGACCCAACGACTTTGTGGTGGCAATAACCTAAGTTGGCAAAAACCACATTCTGAGGTCAAATTTGTCGTATATCGATGTTGCGCAACAATATTTGCAGTCGTTAAGCCTTGCAATCCACATTGCGTGGGATGCTTTGGTTTTTTTAACTCTATAGGCTTTAATTTGAACAGCAAGTTCGTGTGCCTGCTAACCGTAGCTGGTTTTGCTGCTTGCGGGTTTGGCGCGATTAGGACCCTACGAAAGGCTTTGAGATGGGACAACTAAAGGCGCTGATATTTGATGTTGACGGAACTCTGGCCGAAACCGAGGAGTACCATCGACGAGCATTTAACGACGCGTTTAAGTATTTCAATTTGCCTTGGACCTGGGACAGAGAGTTGTATCTTGAACTTTTGCGGGTTACTGGAGGTAAAGAGCGGATACTTCACTATCAGCGTGATTATCTACACGTTGATGAAATGCCAAGCGAGGAAGTAAAGGCTATTCATGAATACAAGTCAAGGCGATACGACGACTATGTCGGCGCTGGGGCAGTTTCACTGCGCCCAGGCGTCAAGCGGCTAATCATGCAGGCGATGCAAAATGGTGTATCTTTGGGTATTGCCACGACTACTTCTTTGTCAAACGTGAACGCTCTTTTGATACACACTTTAGGAGCACAATCGCTAGATTACTTTGCGGCAATAGCTGCAGGAGATATGGTTGAAAATAAAAAGCCGGCTCCCGATATTTACATATTAGCGCTGCAGCTCCTTGGGTGCCAGTACAACGAAGTGGTAGCGATTGAGGACTCCAGAAATGGCCTTTTATCCGCGCACGGTGCTAAAATTGCTACAGTTATTACAGTGAGCGAGTTTTCAATTAACAGAGATTTCGAAGAGGCCACCGCTGTAGTGGATCACCTTGGTGATGAGATGCAGCCCAGTCAGGTTAAAAGTGGTCCAGTATCACCAAGCCGCTTTTTGGAGCTTGAATGGTTTGAGCAGCTGCTTCGAGACGAAGCTATTTAGTACGCTTAGCCATTTGTAGCAACGTTGTGCGGTTTTTAAGTAAATCCGCGATATGAAGAGTCAGGAAATGCAGTACCTGTCAATTGGCAACTGGTTGAACGTCGACCCACTAGGATGTTATTATAATGATTTATAACCTGTGGCGAAGGTTATTATTATTCGTCTTTTTTTGTCGAGAAGGCTTGGACGATACTCTAAAGTGTTGCATCAAGGGCATGAATCTGATCAGAAACTTAAATTCACGGCTATTTCTACATATTGAGGGATCAATGAACCGTAAACGACTAGCCCAACCGAGTCGTGCCCTAGTCATTGCGACAAGTATTATCACTGCCATGTTCCCGCTTGCGTTAGGTTCTCCATCTTTTGGGGCCTCAGAAACTCAGTTGCAAAATGAGGCTACCCAATTAGCTAATCAAATCGCAGATCAAAGTACACAAATTCACCTATTGGCAGTACAAGAATCGAATGACGCATTGTCTTTAGCCGTGGACGCACAGCGCTTGAATTCTGCTCGGATCGCGTTTGCGACCAGTGAAGCTCGTTTGAATCGCAACAAGGAACTTCTCCGCGAGATTGCACTAAACCAGTTTACTCATGAGACAGGTGCGTCCGCGTTTGTGGCACTTTTCACCTCCACTGAGAGTCAGTATACCGCGCGTTTGGAGTTTGAAAAGGTGATGGGATTAGACGTGAGTACGGCTTTGTTGTCCTACCAAGCTGCTCTTGGTAATCAAACTAAAAAGTTGGATCAGTTGAACTCAGCGCAAGCAATGGCGCTTAGCGAGAAGGATACAATCGATTCTGCAAAGTCGAGGCTCGAGGGAATTGTGAGCCAAGAAGAAGCGACCATGAATTCGTTAAATTCGCAAATCACTTCGATTGTTCAGCAGCAGATTGCCGCACGAATTTTTGCCCAGCTTCAAGCGCAAAAAGTTCAAGTAAAGCCACAAAGTCCTTCTCAAGGTGCACCATCGGATGGGGGTATCTCGGCGGTTGCGACAAATAGTGCGGGTGTGTCAAATTGGGGTGGTAAGCCAGCTCCACCTTCGCCTGCAGCGCTAGCTGCGCTTAGACAGTGTGAATCGGGTGGAAATTACTCAGACAATACAGGAAATGGATATTACGGCGCGTATCAATTTTCACTGTCAACCTGGCAACGTCTTGGATTCAGTGGGATCCCGTCTGACTCGCCGCCCCAGGTTCAAGATCAAGCGGCCACGATGTTGGCAGGTGGAGGTTGGTATGCGTGGCCTGAATGTGCTCTAGTGCTTGGCTTGGATTAGATTAGATTGTGTTCGTCAATGCCAAGCCATAGTAAAAATAAGTTGCTTCGGTGTTTGCTTTTGACGTCGTGAGTGAAAACAAGTTGCAAGGAAGCTGATAACTCATTAGTGTTTTTCATTCTAAATTCCTACCTTGTTATTGGTTGCGAAAATCTGAATTGTTTGAGTTTTATACGCTTAAGCTAACCATTGATTGATTTAGGCAGGCAGTTGGCCTAAAATCAAGGGTAGCGCTTTTGTGTGATGGCGCCATCTTAATTAAGAAGGTGCACAATGTCTGAGAACGAATCATTGAGTTCATTAAGAGATGTCCAACGCTTGGAGCATCTGGGAATTCCGTTTCCTAGGCGCCACGCAATTTGGGAATTTGATTTTGACAACTTGTCCTACGAATGGCGGCGGCTTTTCTCTGAAATTCTAGGCACGTTTTTGTTGGTGTTCGTTGCGGCTGGAGCTGGAACGATATCCGCATTTTCGCATGTGGAGATCGGTCGAGCAGCTGCTGTGGTTGCACCGGGCCTAATGGTAATGGCTATTATTTTGTTCATGGGCACGATTTCGGGAGCGCACCTCAACCCAGTTGTGACCCTGGCCTTTGCTCTGCGCAAGGAATTCCCATGGAAGCGCGTTCCCGCATACTTGGTGGCTCAGATCGTTGGCGCAGTTTTAGCGTGTTTGGTTTTGTTTGCGATGTTTGGTCGCGTTGGCGATCTAGGAGCGACTCTTCCAGGGTTACACGTGACTGAATTTCAAGCGACAATTATGGAGATCATATTGACGCTAGGTCTTGTTTCGACAATTCTAGGCACCTCATCGGGTGCTCAGAATGTCGGGTCACTTTCGGCAGTTGCCGTCGGCGGTTATATCGCGTTAGCTGGACTTTTTTCCTCACCCATATCTGGTGCCTCAATGAATCCATTTCGTTCTCTTGGTCCAGATTTGGTTCTTGGAAATTATTCCGATATCGCTGTGTATTTGATCGGCCCAACCGTAGGGGCTATATTGGCAGTTCTATTTGCAATAATTTTGCGAGGCAAGGGAGGCGATTTGCAAGCTGCTCGAGCAGCACAGGGAACCCTAGAGCCCGTACTCGTAAAAGATGGCGCACATGATGAAATCGCAAAGTGAAACGTGCGCCATCAACTTTTTCCCCGATGTTCAACTGAGATGCATAGACCGATTAATGTGATGCGAAATGTCGTCTAGCGATTACAGATAATCATAGTAACTCAGCGCGGTTTGATTATGTGCTGGATTTGCATTGGCATTAACTTCGGTGAAATTGCGCATCGAGAGTTGGTGCATTGCTTTTAGTATTTCATTTGACGCCGATATTGCCCGCTCTCCCACGTTCAAAACGATTGACATGTCACCTTTGGACCAGTTGGCAATGTATGGAAAGCTATAACTTGCCGATTCTATACTGAGGCGAGCCATAACAATATATGCCGTAGTTTCAGCTTCTATTTCGGCGACTTCCCGCGAGTTGATGCCATTTGAATGTAAAATTGCATGGGCAACTTCGTGCGCTAGGGTTTTCGCGCGTTGACTAGATGTGAGCGTGGGATTGATTGTAATTCTCATTGTTTGGAAATCGGTCATACCGTTCGCGTTTTCCAGTGGGATAAAATCTACTTCGAAACCTTTGCGTCTGGCAATCTCACAAAGACAGGTTGCTACACTGTCGAGACGACTCGAAGATTCTTCAAGTAGTTCCGGCTTGGGCGCGTCAATTTCTTGGCCGGACGTTTGTGAGATGTCAAAAACAGTCACCCAGCGGTAGCGCAT
>JAJYGT010000012.1 GCA_021785005.1 Actinomycetes bacterium | reverse complement strand
CCCTGTTAGGGCACTACATTCACTATTTGGAAAGGTACCCCACCCATCTACCAGCACTTTAGTATTTAACTAAGCCTGAAATGGGGCTAAAACTGGGGTTCTGGGGGTATTTTCGACGAAACTTGGGTTAGGGTTTGCGATCCTCTTGGTCCCTTGATGTGAAGTTCCTTCTGTTTGCGTCCTAAGCGCAGAGCCTGGCGATATAGACCCTGTGGTACTATAGCGAAGCTCCGCCGTCGGCGACACCGATGTAGTTCCACTTGGCTGTAAATACTGAAATGGATTTGAGAGAGGAACAACTGTGCGCTGTGTCTGAGGTAAAAGTCGCGTTGAACCAGACGGGGAGGCAGAATTTAACTTGGTCGCAGTATTATTTGCTGCTTGAATTGCGAATTAGTAATTTGCGTCGCGAATGAAGCGTCAGATGGCATTAGACACAGTGCTACAATACCCGCGACTGCGCCCCCCTCGCCAAAAAAGTCTTTGACGTCATAATAATTTCCACCTCATGGTAAGCAAAAGCCATTAACTCCGTTGACCAGGCAACGGGTCGCGTTAAATCTCAAATAATAACACAAATTTCGGGTCGTTTTTGAAAATACTAAATCAGTATGACAACTCATCTGCCAACGTGAGGAAGTGTTACCCATTACCATTCACTATGACGCACATACGGCCGCATCGTGACCAAGCAGTATTCTCAGGTTGAACTCGCATCCATATAGAGTGCTCGGTTGAAACGCTCGACTGATTTGTCCCCAGCACAATGCGATATACTGGTGCTCACTTAACCAATACTAAGGAATTTACAACAAATGATTCGACATATGGTTCTGTTCAAATTTCGCCCCGATATTACAGAAACTGAAAAAGTAAATATTATTAATGGTTTAACGCATTTGTACGAATCGTATCCAGAGCGTCTCGTAGCACATCACGGTAAAGATCTTGGCATTCAAACTGGAAACTACGAATATGGCATTTGCGTGGACTTTACGGACGAAGCACAGTTCCTAAGGTATGGGACCAATGCGGAGCACTTAAAACTGATCAACGATCACATAAAGGGTGCGATCATCGCACGATCTGCGATACAGTTCGAATTTTGACCCTACGTCGCGTTCGTCGCCATGGTTCCCGAGACACTGATATCGTCGCTACCAAAATGTAACGCTTCAATCAGGATCTGTGCTTTCTCAAGTTCGTAAATAGCTTGTTGGACCTCGAATTCATTTCTTGTCGAATGTTTCATTTGGACGAAAACACGGGTAGATAAAATTGGTGAGGGAGCGTACGACTCTAACAGCCCTTGCAATTTCGTGTCATCTTCGTACTCGAGCGCAGAGATAAATTTATCAATTTGCAAGGGAACCGCTTCTAGTGATTTCACAACTTGATGTCTGTTTGCGAATAAAAAACTAGCGACCATTTTTGAACTGCTACGTGCCACTCGGGTTACATCACCTAATGAGTTCCCACTCAGTAAGTGCATTAGTGATTGATCGCGAATTTCATTTGCAAATGTCGACGCTAAATACGCGAAAATATGAGGTAGATCAATAGTCGAGCTAGTAATTACGTCATGGGTTTTCGGATCTACATAGAGAATTTTTACGCCCAATAATTCAATTAAAAAGCTCGACACAAAAAGTGACGACCCCGCGTCGGTAGCCGAGCCACTAGACACAACGACTGTTTTGCTGACAAATAGTGATTCTTGTGCACCACTTGGGCCCGGACGTTCGTTGCCAGCAAGCGGATGTAAGCCCACATACCGAACAATATCAGGATCAAAGTTATGCTTAGCTACCTCGAAATCGATGTCTGATTTTGTGGAACAAACATCGCAGATTACCAACGGCTTGTTCAATTTTGACTTTGCAACTTCGCCAAGCAAGCCTAAAAATACATCTGCAGGAACAGCAAATATTAACAGGTCACAAGTCGCAATAATTTCGTTTAGAGAATCCAAAATCACCACACCGATTGAGTCACCAAATTCCCGACTCGATGCATCTATGTCAAAACCGCTGAGCGCAACTTTACCGCGCAAGGCAAGTGCAAGTGATCCACCAATTTGACCTAGTCCTACAATTCCTACGGATTTAAACCGCTCCATAAAGAGCCCAACCCACATTCTTTGAAACCATAAGACAAATTCACCTAAGACAACCTGGAAACTAACTCTTTAGTTCATTCTGCCATTTTACGAGACTACGAGCCTAGATGCTAAATGCAGATCCAAAGTTTTGCATTTCGAACTTATATCTTTGCACCCACACGTTCGATACTCCCTTTAGGTAAGTTAGACGCGGGCGTAGCCACGTCTACTCCACTCCAACGAGGGTATGACCCCAATAACTTGATCGAAGCATCAAGCTCGAGTAAATCATCCATCAAAGCCACAACTCCTGGATCACCCATGTGGCCTTCTAGGACGATGTGAAAACAGTATGTTCCAATTTTCGCCGAAAGTGGACGGGACAAGATGTGGTTCATATTGACGCCGTTCTTGGCAAAAACAGTTGCTACATCCGCCAAGAAACCGACACGATCTAAAGTGGGTGTGACAACAATTGATGTCCGATCACTTCCTGTTTTCTCACTTATTTCGCGACCGATCACAAAGTATCGAGTTCTGATGTCAGACACATCCATGACTCCATTGGACACTAACTCTAATCCAAATGATTCACCAACAATTTGTGGTGCAAGAGCAATGGCGGTTGGATCGTTATCCTCCAAAATTGTGCGACAGGCTTCTGCGGTGCTCAAACTATGCCGGGTAGTGAGCGACTGTGCCTTGATATATTGACTACATAAATCCAATATTAAAGGGTGTGAGATCACCGTTGATGCCTGAACGTTGGGATCTAGACAAAACGCGTCGATACGTTCGGCCAGGACAACTTCCTCTCGGATCATCACATTTTCAAAATCAAATATCAACTTATCTAGTATCGTGGTCATCTGACCATCTGTCGAATTTTCGATTGGAATAATACCCAAACATCCAGGAGTAAAGTTGACCGTCTCAATTACATCAATGAGAGATGACATGGGCAATGGTTCTAGATTTAGATGAGATCGAAGCAAAGAAAGTGCGCGGTAATCCGAAGTGCCCTCAGGACCAAGAAAACAAATAATCAACTTTCCCCCTTTTGCATCGCGGTTTGACAGTTACAACTAAGCGCTCTACCCAACAGCCAAAAAAACTACCAGAATTTAACTTTGCGGTCCAAAAATTACTAATTTCGCACCAAAAGAAATCTTTATTCCAAAAACTTCAGTAAGCAATACGTCACCACGTGACTGTTCTGCGAGTAAAAGCGCAATATTGCGCTACTTGAGACTTACTCGCAACGCTAACTACAAATTTGAAAGTGGGCCGTACAAGACTCGAACTTGTGACCCCTTGCGTGTCATGCAAGTGCGCTACCAGCTGCGCCAACGGCCCTTATTAGCTCTAAATAGACTAGTGGCTTGCTTTAATTAACCAACCAAAAGCACTGCCATTACCGTCTTGCCCGGAATCAATATTTCAGTCTCGGTAAATTCGTCCTGGATAGATGAGTCCACCAAAGCAATCGAGGAGTCTAGCACCAAGTGTGCCCGAAAGGTTTCATAGTTGGATTTCAAACCAACTTTACATTCTTCGTACCCAAAATTAATGAACGTTCGAAACACCTTTTTAGATTCATCTGACGTATAATCAAATGCCACCACGTTCGCGCACGAAACGCCATCATCTCGTGCGAAACAACTGTCAGAAATGATGTCGACCTCAAAAGATGGTGATATCAATTTGCGTCGGAGAGAAAACACTTTTGCAAAAAAACTAAGGTAGTCTGTGTCGATCCTCTTCCAATCAAAGGTGTAATCAGCACGATCTTGACAATAAGCATTGTTATTCCCGTATTGGGTGCGACTTAGTTCGTCACCCCCTAGAACCATGGGAACACCCGGCGATACAGCCAACGTGGCAATCAACATTCGGCGAATTTGGTCTCTCAACGATATTGTTGCAGAAGGTGCGTCTAATCCTTCATGCCCAAAATTATTCGAGTAATTCTGATTAGCGCCGTCTCGATTGTCTTCGTGATTTGCAAGATTGTGCTTTGAGTTAAATGAGACCAAATCTCTAAGCGTGAAGCCATCATGACAAGTTACAAAATTGACCGAGCGATGTCTTGGAAGGTGTTCATTAATCCCAACGATTTGATTGGCGAGCTCTTGCTTGGAACCGCCAGTCGTTACGATTGCCCGTCTGACAAAATCTCTAAACCTATCGTTCCACTCCAAGAAGGGAGGTACAAAATTACCCACCTGGTAGCCACCCCATCCGAGGTCCCATGGTTCAGCAATGAGCTTGGTGTTCTTGAGTTTTTCATTGGAAGCTATCGCACCTAAAGTACCTCCGCCGGCGGTATAAGCGTAATTATTGCGCGGGTCAGAGCTACGACCTAGCGAGGTTGCCAAATCAAACCTAAATCCGTCTATCGAGTAGTTCTCTACAAAATGACATAACGAATCCAGTATCAAGTTCTGCACCACCGATGATGACGCATTTAAGGTGTTTCCACAACCAGTAACGTCTACTTGGTACCTACCAAATGGCTCCGTAAGATAGTAGTCTCTGGGAGAAATCCCACGATACGAAAACGTTGGTCCTGAGATATCACCTTCGCCGGTGTGGTTGTATACAACATCAAGGATTACTTCAATTCCGTTTTGATGCAACGTATCTACCATCTCGGCAAATTCTTTCGCAGCCACCCCAAAGTCATTCGTCGTGGAATATCGAGGATCTGGAGCAAAGAAAGAGATCGTGGAATAACCCCAATGGTTGACTAAGTGATTTGCTAATAAAACCTCTGAGTCTGCAAAGTAAAAAATTGGCAAAAGCTCAACCGCGGTGACCGACAATTTCTTCAAATGCTCAATAAACTGTGGAGACGCAAGTCCGAGATACGTTCCACGTATTGCTGGCGAGATACTAGTTAGACGCGCGGTTGCTGACTTGACATGGGTTTCATAAATTATCGATTCGGCCAAGCTATGCCCAGGACCAGCAATAGGCTTAGACATAAGTGCGGTATCTCCTGGCAACTTCGCTAGAGGCACCGAACCAAGCGAATCCAACTCGGAAGGAGTAAGGTAGTCATACGGAGCGTGAATGCGAGTTGTATCGCCATATTTCAATTTCCCGACAAACTGCAAAGCGTAAGGGTCGAGTAATAATTTATTTGGGTTATGAAATAAGCCCGCAGCAGGTTCATACGGTCCATCAACCCGCAACCCATAGAGTAACGAACTTTCAGAATCAAACTCAGAAAACCACCACCCGTCGCCAACGGATCGCAATGAAACTTCATCTACAAGATGCTGCGTTTGATCAAACGTACTTAGCGTAATTGCAGACGCTGACGAAGAAAAAATTTTTGCTGCAAACCGCCCATCAGGCGATCTTGTAACGCCCGGTCGATACGACAACACTTCAAATTCTAACCTAGGAATGATCTACCCTCGAACCCTCAAATATCAACTAACTATCATTTCGACACTCATCTAAGACGTTATAAATGCAACATTTCCACTCAAGAGCCCAAAGTAAGTTCGACTCGAAAATAACCTGGCGACAACCAAACATTCCATATGAACTTGCTAAATAGAGTTTAATATGCGCGCCACTTGCCACGGCAGTGAAGTGATCGTCAACCTAACCACCTTCCCATGTGAGCCACACCGGCACGTGCTTAAGCGCAAAATCCAAAAACCATCAGTATCGTTTGAATACCACGTCTGTTGATAGACCATGCAAGCGCGTGACAATCACAAAGTCCAAACAACACGCACTACCGATTATGACATTTCGTGTCAGCGCCACATTAGATACAACGGGTCTAAATCCCAACTATTGGCTTATTGAGTGTCATTGCTCCAGTTGAGCCATAGAATCCCGCGTCACCAAAGGTAAATATCCCACCATCAGCAGCAACTAACCAGTATCCTTTGCCATCTGGGGTAGATGCCATACCAACTATTGGTTTATTCAGTGTCATTGCTCCAGTTGAGCCATAGAATCCTGCGTCACCAAAAGTAAATATCCCACCATCAGCAGCAACTAGCCAGTATCCTTTGCCATCTGGGGTAGATGCCATACCAACTATTGGTTTATTCAGTGTCATTGCTCCAGTTGAGCCATAGAATCCGGCATCACCAAAGGTAAATATCCCGCCATCAGCAGCAACTAGCCAGTATCCTTTGCCATCTGGGGTAGATCCTGAGCTCGAAGAACCATAAGTGAACGACATTCCCGAGCTTTTGGTCCCATATGGCGTAGTAACGGTGATTGAGACTGAACCCGCGCTATTGGCTGGCGTAATTGCAGAAATTGAGTTATTTGAGTTCACCACAAAACTAGCTGCTGGATTAGAACCAAAATTTACAGCAGTTGCGCCCAAAAACCCAGATCCAGAAATCGTTACTGAAGTACCGCCATTAATAGATCCTGAAGTTGGCGAAAAAGATGAAATTGAAGCTGAATATCCAGCGGATTGTCGCTGTTCGCAACCTCGTACGAATGTGCTATTTGTACTGCTTACAACATTTCCAATGCGATTTGCGTATGCAATATTTGAAAATTCGTCTTGCGTAAAATATCGATGACCATTTATCAGCTGATTATATTCTGTACCATTGCTGGCAGATCCTCCTAGCGGCTCTCCATAAACATAAGCGCATTCGTCGCCATTTTCATAGCCATTTTGATCTAACCATGCTCCATCCCAGTCCGTGATTGTCTCATTGACTTCGTGACTTATCATGCTAATTTCTGCGTCCGCATACAGCTGGCTATTCGGTGACTGATAAACTCCGCCCACTGCTAGATCACAACCGCCCCCGCCGTTTGAATAAATTGTCGGATACGGCATATCGCCATAAAGAGCAAAAGAATTTCCAAGCGAATAGCCAGAGTGATATGCACAATAGGAATTGCTTGAACAAGTGCCAAAACTTATGCAGGTTTCTACACCTTGGGGCAAAAATACAAGATAGACGTTCTGATCATTCGCAGTTAATCCCTCGTGAGCAATAACCGTACTTAATTCGTTTTGCATTTGAGAATCTGAAATACACGTGCTATAACCACTAGCCAAGGTACAGGAACTGTCAATCGTCGGATAGGAATCGGTATCTGTTATTTGGGTACCAGCGAAAACTTGATATTGAATATTGCTTTGTTGCCCCGAGATATTCTGGTAATACTCCGTCGCCACTCCAAATACGTTTCCCGACGTATTGCTAGCCGCCGCGACGTCGCTTATGTATTGATTTATTAAAGATTGGTACGCGGTACTAAAACTACCTGCGGGTCCCCAGAAAATGGGGGTAATTTTGGCAAAGCCTGGGGTGCCTTCCATGCCGCCCATTACGTATCTCCCTGGAGTAAAAATCAAAGGGGGACTACAAACCGAGCAATATGGGTTGTAAGTGCCAACCGAATTCATTTTTGACTCGCCAATCTCCTTCGAGCCACTATGGAGCACAAAACCCCGAGGCCGAGAAAGAGCTGATAAATCAACGCTTGGCTCAGGTGTTGGCGAAATACTACTACTTGATCTCGAATAACTTGTTAACTCGTTTCCCATATCGCTTGTAGAATGCGCCTGGCTGTTTATACTGGCAGGTCCGGCTTGCACCACTACGGCAATGACTGCCATAGTAATCAAAAACACCACTTTGACTTGGAATTTTCTCCAAAACGAACAATGAAAATTTTTCCGGATGCGCAAATAAACAGTGCTTCGAAGCATCTCGCGATTCCGTCCTATATGAAGGTGAACTGACCATATAACTTGTAAAACTGATTTAATATACAGACGATGACCTGCAATAAAGCACACCAGCTACAAAAGGGCATACCTAGCAGAGTTGAAATCATCTGATCTATTTATATAGCTATCGGTTACAAATTAACAAAATGTGAAAAGTCTTGAAAAAGCATATGAGCAAACGACTGATTCTTGCAAAACTTATATCACTAGAAGCCCCATCACCTGTCGCAACCAACGCGTATAGCGGCGTTTCGCGAATGCAAACGCCATTTTCAAAGTCTGGCGGAACTCAAAGTCTCCAAGAAAAATAAATTGATTATCCCAGAACCCAAACAACCGGATGCGCAAGAAAGGCTCAGCCCTATACCCACAATGCCTAAGTCATGCCTTGATCACAGTTGTGCGCTTAAAAGTCTCACGTGATGGTAGTTGTCGATAGTTCATTTGCATAAATAACGACAAAAAAACATTAATTAAACCAAAACAATGCTACTCAAAAGACTCAGTCGAACTTACATCAAAGCAGCTACAATTCAAGTTTGCATTCTTCTTGAGTTTCTACACCGACTGCAAAATCTCAAGGGCTCAATTAGTTTCGATCCAAATATTTAAATCTAAAACAAGCAGCAAACTGTATGTCAAGGAGATTCAAAGCGAACACAAATTTGCCACACGCAGTTTCGTAGAGGCGGCGAGCGGAATCGAACCGCTGTACAAGGCTTTGCAGGCCCTTGCCTAAACCACTCGGCCACGCCGCCAGTCATAACGTCGAATTTTGAATTCAGACTTCATTGAACCTAATAGACGTAACCAAGTTTCCCTGCATTCTGCCCGACACATTGCCTAACTAAAGCTACCTTGAACGCCGGCGAAACAACGTTACAGCTAACGAGGATGCGATAAGCGTCGTAATGAAAATCCACATCAGCGTATAAATGAGATAATCGAGCGTCGGTCCGCCATTCGACAATGCTCGCAGACATAGAACGGCATTGGAAATCGGATTGACACGGGCAAAGGCTTGAAGCCATCCTGGCATAGTGGCAATCGGAACAAATGCTGAAGACGCGAACGTGAGTGGGAAAATCCAAATGAACTGCAAGACGCCAGCCGATTCCGCGTCTTTTGCATAAAGACCAACGAGTGCGCTTACCCAAGTAAGCGAGAATCCAAATCCTACAGCAATTAACATCGCTGCGATTCCCGGAACAATACCTGCTTGGAAACGAAATCCAATTATGTATCCGACCCCGATCATCAAAACTACGACGAAAAAATTACGTAGCGAATCTGACAGGGTTCTACCTGCTAGTACAGCGGACCGAGCCATTGGAAGTGATCGAAATCTATCCATCATACCCTTTTGCATATCATCGGCTAAACCAACACCGGTTTGGGTACAACCAAAGGTAACAGCTTGTATCAAGATTCCAGGAACCAAGAAATTTACATAACTGCCCCCCACACCCTTTACAGCACCGCCGAATACGTAGGTAAAAAGCAGCAAAAACATAATTGGTTGGATGGTCGAAAAAACCAAGAGACTCGGAACGCGGCGATACTTGGTCAGATTTCGACGAGTGATAATCACCGAATCTCTAGTCATGCGCATTAACCGATTCAAGTGCACGATATTGTCAGTTTCGCTCGATAAAGGACGCGGCATTATTGGGTCCAGCTGCGTTGTTAGCAATTTATTATCCATCGGATGAAGCACCTGTCAATCTGAGAAACACATCGTCTAGCTTCGGTTTGACTAATCCAATTTCATCAATTTGAATTCCGACCTCGCCTAGGCCTTTTATAACATCAAGTAGCGATTCCGTTCCTTTATCAACCAGGCCCTTGATGGATCCGTCCATGGGGTCTTTTCCTACTAATCCAACAGCGATTGAACCCATAACGCTAATTGCCAGATGGGCGTCGGATTCGTTTACAAGAGTTACGCGGACAAATTCTCCGCCAATGTCTCGCTTCAAGTCATTAGGTGTTCCAAGCTTGACCAGCTTGCCGTGATCAATTAGACCCACGACTGATGCAAGTCGATCCGCCTCCTCCAAGTACTGCGTCGTTAACATTATTGTTGTGCCGTTGCTAACTAAAATCTCTATATTTTCCCAAAGACCTGCTCGCGAGCGTGGATCAAGTCCCGTTGTTGGTTCATCTAAAAATAAGATCGGCGGATTCGCTACGAGAGTTGCCGCCAAATCCAGACGTCGCCTCATTCCTCCTGAATAGGATTTAGCGGGTCTATTAGCAGCATCCACAAGATCAAATGTTTCGAGCAATTCAGCGGCTCTAAGCTTGGCAAAGCGTCTACGCATACCATATAGCATTGCCACCATTTCCAGGTTCTCAAACCCCGTAAGAACCTCATCAACCGCTGCAAATTGCCCAGACAGCCCAATAGAGGATCGAACCTTGTTCGGCTGTAAAGCTAAATCAAAGCCTGCTACTACTGCTCTCCCGCTGTCAATACTCAACAAAGTGCTGAGCATTCGAACCAACGTGGTTTTACCTGCACCGTTGGGACCCAAGAGCCCAAAGACTGTACCAGATTCGACCTCGAAATTAACATGGTCCACCGCAAGCTTATTGCCAAAGCTCTTGCAGACATTTTCCACAATTACGCTGCTAGGTGACACAAAATCCCCACACTTCTCCTTTGAACATATTCGATAAACGAGCTGCCTGCACTAAGGGAATACTCCTATGTAACTTCCGGACCAGCAACATATTCCCAAATCAAGCTGTTTGCACGCAACCAAAAATCAAAATTATTAATGTGTTGTTCGATCAACATAGGTCCATCAAATTCATCAAATGAATGCAGTGAACTTCAAGGTATTTTTTTCGCCGTCAGCGAAAGTACTACAAAATTATACTTAAAAACAATTTGTAGCGATAAATACCATGCCCGGTTTCGACTGAAACTGACTGAGTAATGTTCGTAAGCATGAAATGTCGATAGCTTGTTCAGGTTCCACGTACAACTGTAATTACTGGAAAACTTTATGATCTGCTGATTGAGTGTGGTTCATAACTTTACGCGTGCGACCAAGCCAAAGGAAAAACTGCGAACTACAGGGCTCTGCACAAACTTGACAGGGTGAACTTGAATATTTAAGCCGGTCTGGTAAGCGAGGGTCGCCGCGGCGATATGTTCAGCGTAGCCTCGATCAAACTACCAACCTGGATAACTGTTGAATCAGAAAACCGCCGACCAAAAACCTGTATAGCCGCTGGAAGATCGACATTAAATCCCGCGATCGGCATTGTAACAGACGGAAGTTGAGCGACTGAGGTCAACAAGCTCCATTCTGAAATAGCAGCCCAGGGTAGAAATTCCGAATCTGATGCGCGAAAACCCGTCGACCCCAACAAATCCGTACGGGCAGGTGCGGTAGTGGGTGTTGCTGGACATATCACGGCGTCAAAGTCTTTGAGTAAAGAATCAAACTCCAAGCGAATAGCCTGTGCGTAATTGAGATCTCTAAGGTAGCTGCGCGTAGAAAAAATATTTTGGTCCCACGTGTTCCAAGCTTCATCGTTTAAAGCAAAACTGATCTCTGCATCTGTTATTCTCCGAGCCAATAAGACTAATTCGGACAGATCCCTTGAAATATCAAATTCCTCCACCTTGATTCCATTTTGTGCGAGCGAAGCAACCGTGGCTTCCATTGCAGCTTTGGTTGCCGAATCCACTCGTTGAAAATTAGAGGGCGACCAGTACCCGATTCGTGGAAAAGACCCTAAATAACTTTTTGCGTCAGAAATCGAGCCGAGTCCGGAACCGGCATTTTCAATTGAACGCAATTCCCCTAGTACGTCTAAAATCGCTCCACGAGCGTACGCTAAATCATGAACTGTTTTAGTCATAAGTCCAACAACTGATTCTGGTGGCTCTAGAACCGTATCTAACGGCCAAGGTAAATGAGCGAGCTTGGACAAGAATCCCATTGAAGGTCTATAACCAACCACGCCACACCAGGACGCTGGAATTCTGATAGACCCACTCAAGTCGCTCGCAAGATCTAGGGCAACAAAACCTGCAGCGACTGCAGCTGCCGAACCTCCCGATGAACCTCCAGGGGAATGCGCAAGATTCCACGGATTAGAAGTCACACCATAGATAGGATTTCTACAGTCGTATCCAGAAAGAGACGCGGGGACATTTGACTTTCCCAGCAAAATTGCCCCTGCTTGTCGCAACGCCACAACAGCTGGCGAATCCATCGGTGCAACTAAATCCCTATATTTTTCTAGGCCGCACGTTGTTGGCCAGCCTTTGACCGCGAACGACTCTTTTATAGACACCGGAACCCCAGCAAGTGGCGGTAAAGGTTGATTGTTTTTTACACTTTGGTCGACCGCGTTTGCGGCATCTATTGCCCCTTTTAGATCAAGATATACAAGTGCATTTACCTTGGGGTTGTGGCGATCAATCTCGTCGAAGTGATCGTTTAGCACTTGAAGAGCCGATACTTCGCCCTTAGAAATTGCTTTTGCAATTTCTTGCACACCAAGACCAGACCAACTCATTTCCTTAACTCCATCCGTAGTTTCTATCTTCAAAAACATCCCGTTTACAGCTGCAGTTAATTGCCACTTTACTAACTGTCGTCATGCTATTAGCTGTGCTTTGCTGAGGGCAAACCTAAAACCATGCGCTTAAGCAGTGTGCAATGCAAATTGTTAGCGTCGTTGACTAAAAATATTCCCGTTCGACGCTGGTACGACTGGTAATTCTACCTTTATGTATAACCGTTCGTTTTGCACTTCCCTTAGCGATAGCACTCGCAAAGTTAGCGCCATCAACCAAAACCAAGTCGGCTTGAGCTCCAACTTCTACGCCCTGATCCGGATATCCAAGCACTTCTCTACCTCCACCTGAGCACGAGTACCATGCCTGGTCCGGCCGAAGATGCGCAGCCATGACTAGTAGTGACGCGGTTTCAAACATGTCCATTCGTCCCATAGAGCAAAACGGATCTCGTGCATTATCACTTCCAGCAGCAACCTTTACGCCAAATTCACCAAGAAGCTTTATTGGAGCAATACCGCGTGGAGCGGCACTTGAAATATTTCGCGCTTGCAAAAACAAATTTGTCTGCGGCAGCACAATCACTGAAATACCCAATTCGGCAAGCTTAATCGCCACTGAAGTCTGGATTTCGTACTCCTGCATGCTCAAACTAACGCAATGGCTAGCAGCTATTCCACTTCCCACTCCGCGCTTATCGACCGCCTCGATCAAGTCAGTTATTGTAAGTGTCCTTTGGTCTAAAGTTTCATCGGTGTGTAGATCCATTGGCAAACCAGCGTCGAAAGAGGCATCCATAAGTACCTCTAAAGCACTTCTAGGATCTTCATCCAAATAAGGGCATCCGCCAACTACGTCAATTCCGACATCAATGGCGCGAGAAAGCAACCGACGATGTTCGCGGCCGTTTACTCCGGCAATTGGTGATCCAAGCAGACATGCAATCTGTAATTCCGCAATTTGTTCATCTCTAAGCCAATTCTTTAACTCAATAAGAGGATAGATACTAGAAATGCCAACTCCAGATCGAACATCTACATGTGTTCGAATCAATGTCGTACCATTTCCAACCATCTCAAGGACCGCAGCCTTTGCTCGTCTGTAGACATCTCGGGGGGACAAAGTCACGTTACGCATCGCCGATATCGCACCTTCAAGGTCACCACTTGGATTTTTGATGTTTTGTCCAGATTCACAGAGAAGTACTTTGTCTAAGTGAGCATGAGGTTCAACAGCACTTGGAAACACCACCATGTCGGTACAATCCTCAATGACATCCAGAGGTTTAGGGTCGACTACGCCAATTATTTCGATTTTCTGCGTTGTGGAATCAATGGCAACATCCGCGACCCGTCCTGACATAAGTGTCGCGCCGCGCAGCACCGTTCTACTCAAGGGCTCGCCTCCTTTTTCCAACTCTGTTTCATGACACAGTTACTTATAGATCCAACCATGCGGTTTGATGCGATAAAAGTCTTGCTTTAAAAAATTTAATTCGACTGGAACACAACCTAAATCCAAATGGGTTCGTAAAATATTCAAACTAAGATTTGACGTTAGACCGACAGTTACAATAAGCAAAATTTCAACGTAGTATTCGATCCTTGAATTCGCGTGATACACAGTAGCACCAATTACCTCGTCAATTTAGGGCAGTCAAAATCATCAGTCGCAACCACAATCAAAGCCAACCCTAATTTTCGCGAAAATGCAGTTAGAACAACTAATCAGTAGCTGATTCACAACTTCATTAGCAATCGAAACAAGACCGATGTCTCGAAAAAGCAAAGCTAAGCTACTACAACAAAATTAATAACGAAGGATCGTTTGGATACTACTTGCAAAACTATTTAATAATTATTAACGTTGCGCGCAAATATTTTCGATCATATAATCAAAGCTTCTCGGTATAAAGTTTCGTAATTAGACTCGCACCTCTAGCCGGCCAATTTCAAATAAATCGCTTCGAATTAACCGAGATAACGCGTTTAGCTATTGGTTTGAAACATACAATCGCCCCCGACAATGGCTACAGATCATCCCCAAAAGTGCAAAACGTAGTGGAAAGGTGTAGCTAAGATGAAAGGCTCCAGATGCAACTAACGGCCGGGCAGAGCTTATCGGTTCTTTCGCTCGGCCTTGAAATACGACGTTACGACCTGTGATACATTTCGTCCGCTCACTCCCCAAATTCCCGCTCCAGGAAACGTTGACGCGCCGCAGGTAAAAAGACCATCAATTGGGGTGCGATACCTTGTTGCCTCCTTAGGTCGTCCAAGGATCAATCCAAGCGGCGTGCCGGGATACGATGGCGCATAACCAAGAGTTAGTCCAAATTCGGCTTCATAGGTCGGCGGAGTCATAACGCGCCACCTCTTTAAAGCGGTCGCAAAATCATTCGTAGTCTCAAGGCTAAATACATCAATCCAACGTTGTGGTTCATTCGATATTGTCCAGCCACTCCTAAGATGATACGGGGTGTAAAGCACCTCCAACGAAAAGACGTGACCGCCATCTGGCGGTGTCATGCTCGGATCAACCACGTCGGGCAAATTAGCCAAAAAAATTGGCTGCTTGGCAATTTCACCTTGAGTTGACAGGACAAACGCGTCATGAATCTTTGATAAAGCAGGAGTTAGTAGAGTCGTCACCCCAGAAGAATTCGAATTGGTATCCGCATTTAATTCAAAGGTTTCAAACGTTGGAACTCTGTCTACAATCGCATCCACCTTGGACTCATACCCGGCAGGCGAAGGTCTGTTCGAGATCTCGAACAGGTAACGATTTGTTCGTTTGAAGTGTCGTGTACCTTTTTTAACAATCGAAAATCGTTTTGGATCGACGGTTAAAACCACGCTTTTGGCGGAAACACGCGACCCATCGACAAGGTTGACCCCGCAGATACGCGATTCATCGACGACAAGAGAATCAACCCTGGCATTCAAAATAAGCGTACCCCCAGCGGCGCTAAACGCTTGATATATCGACTCACCAAGTGCCCCACTTCCACCTACTGGACGAGCTGTGGGGAGAATATGTCCAAGAGCGAAACCAAGCATCGCGAGTCCGGTTCCCTGATGGCGTGGAGAGCGACCCCAAACAGCAACGGATGCACCAGCGGGAGCTGCTAATACTTCGGATTCAAATGTAGCTCCCAAGACATCGAAGAGACTTTTACCAGCCAGACGCAATAAGTTATTTGACAGGCGAAAGTCTCTCAAGCCCGGTCGCAGTATTTCCATCGTCGAAGGAATTGTGTTCGCTAGCTTTATAAAATGCTTTGCCAAAGGTAAATATTCTGCTAAATACTTCTTATACTGATCGCCTAAGTTTTTGTCGCGTTTTGCGAGTTCATCTACTGTTCGATCGGAGTCACGATGAAGCCACCAACTTCTCGTGGTTTCATCGTTAGAATCGGCTTTATACAGTCTGTGTTGTTTTACAGAACTCAAAGGTATATATTCAAGCCCAAATTTCTCGAGCGCCAGTTCTTCAATAATTTCACTACCAAATATAAGTGAATGGTCACAATTACAGATGTTTACTTTGGCATTTAGTACATTTACGGTTGCCGAACAGCCCCCAATGGTATCACGTGCCTCTATCAACGCCACCTGAAAGCCAGTGTTAGCCAAATATGTAGCCGCTACGAGCCCATTATGACCAGCACCTACTACTAAAACATCCCACGTTGCATCCATGTGCAAATATTAGGCTCACCAAAGAATCCACAAATGGCTTTATGTGAACGAATAATTAACTCTGCGTGTTATTTCACGCAACACTCGTAACAAAACCGTCATGTTCCCGCGACCTTTTAGAAACAATTAACGATCAGACTGGCAGCATGCGATATGATCTCCACTTCTACGGAACGGCACCAATGGACGGCGTCGGAGCGGGCCCTCCAGACCCTACCGATAGAAGAGTATCCAACCAAGATGTCATTGACTGTTATGCGAATCTTAGTCACTGGGCCATTCTCGCTGATGAACTCAATTTCAATACAATGTGGCTCACCGAACACCATTTCCAGTACGAGGGATACGAAGTAACACCTAATTTGATTCTTATGGGCGTTTACTTGGCAGGTATCACCAAGAAACTGAAATTTGGACAGATGTTCAACGTTGTACCCCAGTGGCATCCCCTTCGAATTGCTGAAGATTTTGCCATGGCAGACATACTAACCAATGGAAGGCTTGAATTTGGAGTAGGGCGTGGAACTGTTCCACGCGAAGCACAAACCCTTGGTACTGTAGTAGCTAGCGGCGACAACGCGATGTCACGTGAAGCTGATCGAATAAACCGTGAAGTCTTTGAAGAAGCGATGCAGGTGATCCGCTTAGCCTGGAAAAACGAACGGTTTAATTTTTCAGGAAAGCACTTTACTTTTCCACCAACTGGAATTCCGGATCGTGGCGCCACGGTGACCGATTTGACTCTAGTTCCCAGACCGAAATCCGATTCAATTGATATTTATCAACCGGTAGGATCTCCAGCTACTCTAGAGTACGTGGCTACCAACGGATTCACCGGGGTTTTCGCCATGGCGCCTTATTCGGTAATCGAAGCTTCGTGGAACAAGTTCGCGGAGGTAAGTGAACTGAATGGGAACAAGCTTGGACCAGGAGATAAGCGTTGTTTGCAACTCCCGATACACGTAGCTCGCACCACCAAAGTTGCGCTAGAACAGGCGCGCGGACCACATGATGAATTCGTAAAATTTCTTTCGCCTTATGGCCGATTTGCAAGAATTGTACCGGATGCACCATTCAATTTCAAACCAAGTGTTGAACAATCCAGAGCAAACGGCGCTATGGCGATCGGATCAGTCGACGAAGTAGTCGACATCCTGGGCAAATGGAACGAGCTCCTAGGTGTGAAGCATTTTGTGCTCTTTCCCGATCTACCTGGACTAAACCGCGAGCAGCTAGATGATCAACTGCAGTTAATTGCCACGGAAGTGATACCGCAGCTCGAAAAGAAATAAAACAATATTTTTTGCGAACAAGTGAAGTCAACGTAAACTCAATCAGATTGGACACGAACATGCAAGTGGCAACAAAGGATCAACGCTTAATGGAAGGTTCGACGACAAAGCCCACGCTTTCCTTTAGGGGAGTTAACCTTACGTTTAGCGATGGTACTGACGCGCTTCGCGACATAAATCTCGACATTTCTCAAAATGAATTTGTCTCCATTGTCGGACCGTCGGGGTGTGGAAAGTCTACGTTGTTACGCGTTGCCTCAGGACTTGAAGATGCATCTTCGGGAGCTCTCGAAACTGATCACGACCACCTCGGTTATGTCTTTCAGGATGCCACACTTTTACCCTGGCGAACTGTTTCTGGCAACGTTGGACTTCTGGCTGAACTTCGGAAACTACCCAAACCCGAGCGCGAAAAAAAAGTCGCTGACGCACTTGAACTTGTGGGGCTAGACAAATTTGCGAACTATCACCCCCGGCGGCTTTCGGGCGGTATGCGAATGAGAGTGTCCTTGGCCCGTGCACTTACAATGGACCCTCAAGTTTTTTTATTCGACGAGCCCTTTGGCGCATTAGACGAAATCACACGGGAACGACTCAACGATGAACTTACCCAGCTCTTTGTGACACGCCAGTTCGCGGCACTATTTGTCACTCACTCTATTTTTGAGGCAGTATATCTTTCCACTCGCGTTGTAGTGATGTCACCACGACCCGGCAGGATAATAGCTGAGTTCAAAATACCCTTTGCGTACCCACGCCAACCTGAAATCAGGTTCACTCCACAGTTTGCAGAAATTGCCGGAAACATTTCTGAAGCACTAAGAAAGGAGCTCGATTGACGATCATAGAAACTGTAAATTCGCCAATTTCAACGTCTCAGTCATCTCCCAAAAGGACTAACGCGCTAAAGCGAATCAACAATATTGTTCCACCACTTATCCTATTTGGGGTAATAATCGCAATCTGGGAAATTTTATCTGCGTCGCTTTCAGGTGCTCGTAAGTTTTTACTTCCCACGCCCCAAAGCGTTCTTATGCAAGGAATTTTATCTCCTGACGCATATACGGAAATCCTCCCGTCTTTTGTGCGAACAGCAGCTCTAGCGTTAGCGGGTCTAATGGTTGCGATAATACTGGGCATGATCGTAGCTGCGCTTATGTATAGATTTAAATGGCTTGAGCGAGCGTCGTTTCCTTATTTAGTTGCGCTCCAGGCAGTCCCTGTGTTAGCAATTGCTCCTTTGATGGCGGTTGTTTTTGGGTATAGTTTTACTGCCAAGGGAATAATCGTGGTTCTCATCGCATTTTTCCCAATTCCAGCAAACTTTCTTTTAGGATTGCGCTCGGTTGACAAGGGACTTATTGATTTGTTCCGTCTAAATAAAGCATCATGGTGGACAAGATTTTTCAAGCTTGCTTTGCCAAATGCACTTCCCCAGCTCTTAACTGGGTTTAGAATCTCGGCCGGTCTGGCAGTAATTGGCGCGATTGTTGGCGAGGAATTCTTTCAAGCTGGAGTGCCGGGTCTTGGCATGCGCCTCCTGCAATATCTCGATCAAGTCGAATACCACCGACTATACGGCGCCTTGATTTTATCATCGCTTCTCGGCATTAGTTTTTACACATTTTTTACCCGGCTAAGTCATCGGCTTTTACGGAACTGGCATGAATCGGTGCAAGCATAACGCTTCAAAGGTTCAGCACGATAACAAGTGTTATACATATAACAACATGAAAGGAAATCAATGGTCCAGGGTGAAATACAGAAGAAAAAAGGTCGCAATGCCCGCAAGGTAGCGACCTGGGGTGGAGCGTCGGTAGCGACTGCTGCACTTTTAGCGGCGTGCGGTTCGACTTCGTCTACAACCGCAACTACTGCAGCGTCTTCTTCTTCGTCGACTTCCTCATTCCAGGCGACACATTTCACAACCAATCTAAAGGGGATATGTCCCGACCCTCTGGTAGTGCAAACCAACTGGCTACCTGAGCCCGATCATGGCGCCCTTTGGGAACTCATCGGTAGTGCCGGAACAATGCACCAATACACCTACACTGGTCCCCTTGGCTCCACTGGAATCAAGATGGAAATAATCGCAGGTGGACCTGGAGACAACTACCTTCCAGAACCAACCGCGCTTTATACCGGGAATCCAGTAGTTAGGGTTACACCCGATCTTGGAATGGGAAGCTTAGACACCGCTATTCAGCTGTCAAAGCAGTTCCCTGTTGTCGGAGTGGTGTCGCTTCAAGAACACGATCCTTTAGTTTTGATTTCTGACCCAAAGACGATTCCCTCTCTTGCAACGATAAGCGACATAATCGCTCAGGCAAACAAAGGTGTGCACTTTTACGTATCGTCGCTACAAACTGCATATGTACAATACTTGATTGCAAAAGGAGTTCCAGAAAGCGCATTCATCGGCGGTTACGCAGGCGACCTGGCTAAGTTTGCTACGGGCGGCGGTTCAATAGTCCAACAAGGATATGCAACGTCTGAGGTGTACAACCTAGAACACACAACCCCGGTATGGGACAAGCCGGTCAACTTTAATTTCATTTCAAGTTATGGAATGAACGACTACGACGAAGTAATAGAAGTTCCCAAGACAAAGCTCAGTGCTATGTCAGCTTGCTTGACCAAACTAGTTCCTATGATACAACAAGCAGAAGTGGACTATATTCAAAGTCCAGGCACTGTCAATACCGTTCTGAATAAGTTCAATAGTGGCGGTTTTGGTGCCAGTTACTGGTCGACATCTCCGGCCTATTCAAGTGCAGCCGTGGCCGTCATGCTCAAGTACGACCTAGTCGGCAATTCACAAGGTGGAGCTGGACCGATTGGAGGGTTGAACCTGACGAGAGTGTCCCAAAATATCTCCTCGTTGGTACCGATATATGCGAGCCAGCAATCAACTACGTACATGAGTGGAGTAACTGCAAGCGATGTTGCAACCAATCAATTCATCAATTCTTCGATTAAACTTCCTGGCTAATCGAAGTACTTGCGTATCAAACACTAACTAATCTCAAACATAAAAGGTAAACCTAAATGGCCAGAGTGCATCTTGTTGTCACCAACGCGAATCTTCTAACGTTAGCTGAGGGACAACCAGATGCACTTTTTGGCTGGATGTCAATTGACGACGACGGCAAGATACTAGCCATTGGCGAAAATGACCCCCCTGAGGCATCTACAGTCCTAGATGTAAATGGCGCCTTTGTTGCCCCGGGATTTATATCTTCGCATTCGCACCTTTTTACCAGCGGATCCCGTGGGTTATCACCAGAGGATTCACTTTATGGGTGGATCCAAGGTATGACCTACTACACCAAAGCAACAACGGCTCAAGATATTTACTGGTGTACCCTTCATGGCTCGCTTGACTTTATCAATTATGGCATCACAACGGCTTACGACTTTACGTCTAGCCGTCTATCGTTCCATGCCAGTTCCAGTGCAAAAGGATCCTATGGCGGGACACTAAAACCGCAAGACTTTTCCGACGCACAGTTCTTAGCAAAACGTGATTCAGGAATGCGTTTTTTCCACAGCGTGCCACTCGATGACTCGGTCGGCGACGCAGAAGAAGTACTAAAAAGAGTTGCAAATGCAGTAGAACTTTTTGATAGGTATCGCGAAGAACCCACCGTTCTTGGCGTGGCGATATCGGGTGGCGTCCAATGGGCAGAGTCTGAAAAAACCGCAGCACTTGAGCTGGAAGCCATGCGAACCTTCAATATTATCAACCAACCGCACTTTCTCGAAACACCACATGGCATCGCCGGCCAACAAGAGAGATTTTCGTGGTATCGCGACGTGGGTGCGCTTAGCCCAAGCTTGATCTTTGGCCATTTCATCCATACGACCAAGGAAATGGTGCAAGAAGCGGCTCAACATGGTTGCTCAATGTCTTGGCAGCCAACGTCAAATGCTAGGCTTGCCTCAGGAATTGCCGACATCCCGGGCTATCTTGAAGCTGGTTTAAAGGTTGGTATGGGGCTAGACGATCAGTCCTGCACTGACCTATCCGACCCGTGGCAAAATATGCGCATGGGGCTCTACATGCTCCGCGCACAACGACTTGACGCCAGCGTTCTTGGAGTACGCGAAGTGCTACGCCTTCACACCATGGGATCGGCTGAAATACTTGGTATCGACCACTTGGTTGGTTCATTATCGCCAGGAAAATTTGCTGACTTTGTGGTCGTTGATCCCAGTTCTCCTGATATTGGACCCATTTGGAATCCCATCGCGTCGTACGTCTTGGCTTGTGGACCTCGAAACCTTACCCAGGTATGGATCGGTGGCAAGCTCGTCAGTTCACGCGGAAGTTCCACTAATACAAAATTGCAAGACCAAGCATCTTTTGAGCTTCACACTCGCCTTGGTGCAATAGCGCAAACGCTCAAAAAGGACGAAACATGAACACATTAAAGGACCCCACTCACGCTTTTATGGTTGGACCTAAGGTGCTAGAAACCGGTGGCGCGGGACCGCTAGCAAATACTACATTTGCCGTAAAAGACCTGTTCGACGTCAATCACCTAAAAACCGGAGCCGGTAACCCAGACTGGTTGGCAGATGCAAAAGAGTCCGAACAACACGCCCCGTGCATTGAGCGACTGATTAACGCGGGCGCCACACTCATTGGAAAGACAATTACCGACGAGCTTGCCTTTAGCCTTTCAGGAACGAATGTCCACTATGGCACCCCGATTAATCCTATTGCCAAAGAAATGATTCCGGGTGGATCCTCATCTGGTTCGGCCTCCGCAGTCGCAGCGGGATCAGTTACCTTTGCTCTAGGAACCGATACAGCGGGCTCCACACGAGTGCCCGCGTCATATTGTGGTATTTGGGGATTTCGTCCATCCGTCGGAAGGATAACTACAAAAGGCATGGTGCCATTGGCTCCAAGTTTTGACACAGTAGGAATTTTTACGAGATCAGGCGCAATGCTACAAAGCGTTTTCAACGCAATAAAAGATCCAAATAACAAATCTCAAGAACGACCGATTGATCACGTCATCGCGCCGCTTGACCTGTTTTCATTGGTGGACCTAGACGTCGATAATTGCCTAAGAGACGCGGTACGCAGAATCACTAGGACCCTGTACCTCTCCTTGTCTTGGGATAATGTTCTCGACATTAAGCAATTGAAGTTATGTCAAAGCGCATTTAGGCGCCAGCAGTTAGCAGAGGCGTGGCAATCACATGGCATGTGGATAAAAAAGCGAAAGCCCACTCTTGGATTAGGAATCGCCGCCCGTTTTGAACTTGCGTCACGGACCGAGGCGCCGAGCGAATTCGAAAGCACGCAGATACGACATCAAATTATGTCCACCCTCAAGAAAGCCTTAATTCCCGGAGGCATACTAATCCTGCCAGTTACCCCCAATACGGCGCCGAGCCTTACCATGTCGGGAGATGAAAAAGAGGCTTTACGCCAGTCGCTTTTTTCGTTGAATTCGTTAGCCAGTTTTCTTGGGGCACCCGAGCTTGTCGTACCCGTAGAATGTTCGACCGGAACAATTGGACTTGGCATTATGGCTCTTCCAGGTGAAGACGAGATTTTAACCGCCATCGCCGAAGCGTTGGACAATAGCCGTAAAATGGAACTCGTTAATGCGAACGATCCAAGAGTGGTTCCCCAGCTATGAAGCGTATCGGACCTCCTCGAAACTCATGGGGTGCACAAAGCGACTTGGTCTCATTAACTCGGGTGGAAATTCCCACACGCAACGTCGAGTTCCAAGCCAAACCGCAAAACCTTCAAATAGATTTGTCCAGTTGTGCGCTCATGATTATAGATATGCAAAACGATTTTTGCTCCCCTAGAGGATGGCTCGCAAGCATTGGCGTAAGCGTCGATGAACCAAATTCGATCATCGAGTCCGTTGGACAGGTTGCAGATGCTCTGCGAAACAACGATGTCCCGATTATTTGGCTGAATTGGGGAAATCGCCCAGATCGCTCAAACCTACCACCTGGCGTGGTACACGTGTATAACCCAGATGGCAATAGTGTCGGTATTGGAGACGAATTGCCCGGCACGAATTCAAAGGTCTTAGAAAAAGGAAGCTGGTCATCAGCTATCGTTGATCTACTAAAACCAGCTAGTAGCGATCTTTTCGTTGATAAATACCGTATGAGCGGATTTTTTGACACACCACTTGACAGTATTTTACGCAACCTTGCAGTCAAGACTATTTTATTCGCCGGCGTTAATGTGGATCAGTGTGTGCTGGCGACACTCATGGACGCTGCAAGCCTTGGATATGATGTCATACTACTTGAGGACTGCTGCGCGACCACGTCTCCACGTTACTGCGTCGAAGCAACCCATTACAACGTCGCACAGTGCTTTGGGTTTGTGGCCAATTCAAAACACTTAATAAAATCTTTATAGACAAAAGGTAGGCAATGACATCAACAAGGGATCCCAAAGCGCCAACATATAGCGATATAATTTCAGCCAAGCCGTACCTTATCTCTCCCGGTGACACCGTAAAACTTGCGGTTATCCACTACCCCGAAAGTAGATATGACGTCTCGGTGATCTTTGAAGTATGGGATGTGGGTGGTTCACAGCCGCCAAACATGCACGAAAAATCAGTCGAAACTTTCTTTTTTTTGTCGGGAGAGGGAATTGCTTATTGTGACGACTACACCACCCGAATAAACGCTGGAGGATTTCTTATGCTGCCAGCCCAAACTACTCATAGGATCCAAAATACTGGCGCTTCACGGCTATATGCGATAACAACAATGTCGCCCGATGCGGGTTTTGCAGATCTTATTATATCAGGCACACCAAGTAATTTCGATCCCGAAGATCTAATTGTGATAAGTGGATACCATTAAGAGGATACTGCACTAGACGGGCGAATATTGGAGGTTCCATTTTTGAACTTTGGATCGCTCGACCGCGACAATTTGTTCAACAGGCGTCGATATTCAACTGTGTTGCGGTCACAGCGCAGATGAACCTCACTAGTAATTTCAATCGGGAAATCAGGATTTGTTGTTTCGAGAATCATCTTATCCTCATCAACGACTCTGCGGCTATAATCATGAAACAGTGAATACGGCTGCGATTCTTCGTCACCAGCTAATGCCGAACATCGCATATATATAGCGTGAGTGTCATCAATCGGGGTGGCACATGAATAAAACGCATAATCTGGAGCGGTCCCTCCATACTCCAAGCGAATTCGCGTATGAAGTGGAGCGAGCAACTCGGCCTCTTGAAATCGATCAAAATCAATGTCTTCATCTTCAATCCCCATTTGAGGACCGACCCCACCAACAAATTGTGGTATACGAGTTCGAAATCCGATTGGCGTTGACTCAACTTCATATTGGGGAATCCGTGGGCGCGTTGGATCACCAAAAGTTGACTTATGCACAAAAGCTGGGTGCGACTGATCGAGGTTGTTGTCAATGATTCGAAAAGCGCTGGAGGCCCAAACTTCGAAAAAATCAACTTGAACGCGCCAACCTAGTTCATCCGCCTCCAACCAAGCTGGTGGACCTTGAGTCGCTGGCTCACCAATACATGCCCACACCAAACCGTAGCGTTCAGTTACGTGATAGGTCGCAAGCTTTGCCTTGGGCGGTATCGGCACTTTTGGCTCAAGCTGGGGAATTAAAGTGGCTTTCCCATCGTGGGCAAATTCCCACCCGTGGTATGGACATACCAATTGACCAGTATCTTGGGAGGCACAATCTAGTCTTGCACCCCGATGCGGGCAATATGCCTGAACCAGACTAGGTCCTTCGATGCTGTTCCATAGTACAAATTCTTCGCCGAACAACTCGACTAATTTAGGTGTCATTTCATCAACTTTGGCAATTGGATACCAGTAGTCGCGAAGGGCAATAAGTTCAGTTATCTTCATCTATTTTTTTCCTCGTAATAACTATCCAGCAAAAAGCAGTGAGGTGATCCAAAGCTAACGCGATGAAGTCATGTTGTGTAAAAAAAGTCCTTCAGCAGACGCCGATAAGCAACTGCAACTTTGTCAAAGGGCAAATGAACTTCATCTGAAAGCTTTAATGGGGCATGTTTTGGAAGTTGACTCTCTACGATAGGTCGATCCTGTTCGGCTAGTAAAGCTTGGAACTCCTCAAAAGGAGCGTCGGGTTGATCAAGATCAAAATCGCGCGATTGATAGCAATATCCAACACATCGCTCCAGCGAAAGAGGCTGAACCGAAAAAAACAATACCCGACTTGTACCGGAATCGTGATACCGGCTCTGGAGAAAAATTGTATACGGAGCGGATACAACATATGAATTGGTCTGTTTACCGCGATCACCTTCAACTTGAGTTACGCCAAAAGAATCGTTTGTACTTGGAACATCCATAGTCAAATCAAACACGAGGCGATTCTTTTCGCTTGTGACGCTGTGCTCTGGGACAATCAAGTCGTCACGTGAACCCAAAAGCCCATCATGAAGATAGCCGAGGTGTCCAAAATCCATAAAATTTTCGACCATTCGCTCAGGAGTGCAGTTCCACATGTAGGGAGCACATTCCACATGACGCATGTCGGGGTCGTCAAAAAGTGGGAATTGAGGGATTTGCTCAGTCGGTTCACCTAAACAAACCCAAATCAGACCGTAACGCTCAATACAGCTTAGCTTTTGTAATTTAACCCGCTTCGGGATCGGAACCTCACTCGACATTTGTGGTACATTGACGCACATACCGTCGGGCTCAAAGGCCCAGCCGTGATATGGACATATAATCGCGCCCTGTTCGTCAATAGAACCAAGTGACAACTGGGTACCCCGGTGCGGGCAACGATCATACGCGCATTGCACCGTTCCATCACTAGATCGCCACAGAACAAGTTTTTCCTCAAGAAGCTCAACTGGAATTGGTCTGTCCGACAAAGCGGAGGCCCAGCTCACCACGAGCCAGGTATCACGAAGTTTACGAAATGTAGGATTCGACGCTCTATCGTCAACTGACAATGGCACTAAGTTTTCACTCATAGCTTAAAAGCTAGGTCACAAAAGTTTCAAATAAGTTTCCTAAATGTTAAACCAAACCTAAACAGGGCTAAGAAACTACAACGGTTCGAAAGCGCCTTTCAAGGCTTGCAAACGAAGTAAGCCTTGAAAGCAAGTGCCTTAGGCTAGAAACAAGTCGCCCTAAAGCAGCAACTCACCTCCAAGACGTAGCAACTAGTAACCGTATTGGCACCCCTGTTACTTTGGCTCCAACAAATTCACAATACCGCAATCAAAGTCAACGACAAAACATGTCACGGGGTCATAGCATTATCTATGTGAAAAAAACTTTGTGGAAAAACTACAGCGACTTAGACCTTATCGATTATCTATCGCGGGGCGCAATCGCTGTGCAGCCAATCGGCGCTATTGAACAGCACGGACCACATCTTCCGCTTGGCACCGACACGATAATTGCAGATGCAGTGGCTCATGAGACGCTCGTGCGCAGCGAAGTGCTCTCCGTTGGACTCCCGAGTATTTCCGTTGCTTTGTCTAGCGAGCATGTTTGGGCACCTGGCACCTTGAGCCTAAGCGCCTCCACCTTACTGGGGATGCTAGATGACCTAGGCAGTTCGCTTAATCGAGCCGGGGTGAAAAAAATCGTTTTTTTGAACGGTCACGGTGGTAATAGTGCCATACTTAGAGTCGCGTGTCGGGAAATAAGGTTGAAATACGGTCTCCTTACGTTTCTAGCACACCCCCAATTACCTCGCGATCAAGGCGGCACAACAGGACTTGACGACGAACACGGTTTTGCAATTCATGCAGGTGCTGGTGAAACATCACTTATGCTACACATCGATCAGTCGTGTGTTAACTTAGAACGCGCACAAGCATCGTTGCCGCTTTGGCTAGATAGTTATAACTACCTTGGTTTTGGCAAAGAAGTGACCTTTGGTTGGACTTCAAAAGATTTCGGTCCAAGTGGTGTTATTGGTGATCCAACCTTAGCAAGCGCGGATCACGGCAAGGTTCTGTTCGAAGGCGCAGTAAACCGGTTCGCAGGTGTTCTCGATGAAGTGGCTAGGTTCGAGTTCCCAAATGCTTCTGCGACGAAATAAACATTCCTACGCCACATCCAAGCTAAATTTTGTTCGCTAATTTTATATAGGTTTACCAAACCTATATAATTTGGCTTACAAAGCAACGTTGCGTTGCGATCTGGACGGGACAAAATAGGTGTTATGGGAAATTTTGCACCAGAGCAAAATGCGGTTGACAACCCAAAAAACCACGGCAAGAAAAAGCGACTCTCAACTACTCAAAGAAATATATTGATGGGAATTGGAATAGTCCTTTTTGCTATATCTACACTGCTCGCGGTACCCACAAGTTCGACTCCTGCCACCAAAGTTGTCATCCCTCTAAGCTATCATTCGGTGTTAGGCGCATTCACTTCCTTGAATCACAGTGGCGTTGTCCCTAAAAATATCTTGAACTCCTCGGTCATCCCTATCGACTCACAGCTAATTGGAACTCAAAATCTTGATCAGGGCAACGGACCCTATGACCGCGCAGTTATATTTGCCACGCCTTTTTCAATCGACACATTAAAGTCGTTTGAGAAGGCGGCTCTTGATCACTTTGGCTGGTCGCTTTTGGATACGACCATTTCAAGCTCAGACGGCACAACGTTTTATGCTCGTAAAGCTGGCAATGACGGGAATTTTTGGGAAGTTGGGGCAACAATAACTTCTCAAAAAGTTGCTACACTTTCAAGCCAGACCAACAAGACGACCCTAGAGGTCAGACTGCTGCTAGTTAGTTATTCTTAACCCCCCGAAAATTTTTTTGACTCGAAACACAAACCAAATCAGCAATAACCAAGACAGTGCGACCTATGATGTCGCGATAGTTGGGAGCGGTCCAGCTGGATCGGTCGCCGCACTTACATTAGCGCGCGGCGGCGCCAGAGTCGCGCTCATTGATAAAGCCACATTTCCGCGCCCCAAAGCTTGCGGTGATCTAATTGGTCCCAGAGCAATTGCACTTAGCCATCGGTTGGGCCTGGCACTCCCTGAGCCATCCCGAACCGTGACCGATATGACCTTGATCGGTCCAAAAGGCAACAAACTTGTTTTACAAGCATCTTCGGGAGTCAACTTCCCAGGCGCCGGCTGGCTAATCGCTCGGGTTAAGTTCGACGCATATCTCCATAATGTGGCTGTGGAAAACGGTGCACTACCCATAACACACCGAGTAAGCGACGTGGCGCAAATTGATAGCGGTTATGAGATTTTGTTGTCAAACAACAATTCCATCCGTGCGAACTATCTCATCGGAGCCGACGGAGCTAATTCTCAAGTGGCACGTAGCCTACAAATGTGCGACGAATCCCAAGTGCTTTATGGCTTTGCCGTAAGAGGGTATTTGGCCGACCCCGTTGATATGCCTGTAATATCACTGTTCAAATACCGAGAGAATTTTTTTCCAGGCTATGGATGGGTGTTTTCTAACGCTGCCGGATTTGCGAATGTTGGCGTCGGAATAGGCGTTTTGTCCAACAAAAAGCGTGCAAGTGAAGCTACTAAGACTTTGGTACCATATATTGACCTTTTGCGGTCGCAAGGCATTCTACCTCGATCCAAATCGACAATTCAATCCACCTTGGGCGGATGGCTAAGAATGGGAGGACACGGTATAACACCGTGTAAGCATCGGGCGATCCTCGTTGGAGATGCCGCTGGATTAGTAAACCCGCTCCAAGGCGAAGGCATTTTTGCGGCAATGGATTCCGGATATAACGCCGCACAAGCAATCCTAACTAATCCCAATGACCCCAAAACGAACTATCTCGCTTATCTAAACGAAAACCATTTTCGCTTTCAAGCAAGCACGAGTTGGCTCCAAAAAAAAGTTTTAGAGCATCCAAAACTAGGCATGCTTGCTGCGAACACCTTGACCTCACCGATCACACCAGCCATAGTTGGTAGCGCATGGGGAATGTACTGGAACGAACTTGTAACCGGCGCAGGCAATATCAAAGGATCCAAGCTGGCCAAGATAATCGATAATTCGCTAATGATGGCCTCGGGAAACTCTCCTGCTACCAAAACACTCCAACGCACATATCTTGGCTTGGATAACTAGCGCTTAGAAATAATAAGAGCACAAACAAATGACCTACTGCTGGACGGCGTACGCACGAAGTCCATCAATCGAATACGCATTCTTGCGTGCTTGATACTCCGCAAGCCCAGTTTCGCCTTTTTTCACTAACCACTCGTCAAGGTCTTCACGTTCAATCATTTGCGGTGCTACGGGCACACCGAATCCACAAGTATTTGAAACGCGCTCTATTTTTACTTCGAAAATTCCCCGGCAGCCAAGATGTTTACCAAATAGTGGCAAAAGGCGAACAAACTCCTCGGAACCCTCTCGGTGAAGCTGCGCTGTCCCGAAAAGTCGCAGAATGTTGGGTTTCTCATCGAATGAGCACCACATAAGAGTTATTCGTCCGTTTTGGGTCACGTGCGCAGCCGTTTCCGCCCCAGAACCCGTTAAATCCAAGTAAGCCACCGTCTTCGAATCGATTATGACAAAAGTATCCTTCATGCCCTTTGGTGACACGTTGACGTGTCCGGTAGCTTCAAGCGGTGCTGATGCTGTAAAATAAATCAAAGACGATTCAATTTGGCGAATTTCCCGTTCAGTGAGACTATCCATTAAAGCTTTAACACCTTCCTTGCTCATTTAATTAAAAGTACAGACTCGTACTAACACCGATAGCGAGGTACCACAAGCTGTCAAAATTGAGACGTTCTTATCCAACTCTGGTAGAAATCTTATGACTCAAGCTAAGCGTCTTAGCTCATCTCGCCCAGGATATGGTCGACATTAACTTAGAGTTAACGCGCATAAAAGCGGTGCATTGCTGATCATCAAGGCCGCAAAATGAGTTGCGCTTATAATTTGCAATTGCAAAACACCAAGAAAATCGCACAAAGGCGACCTTGGACCTTCGCAAAATCGATGACCGACCGCGTCTATTTAAATTGTCTGGAAATATAATGGACTTGAGATTAGTTGTATACGCAAATAACTAGACAGGACAATAAAAAAATGGCTGACAAAATAATTCTCGGGCTATCTGGTTCGGCATCCAAAAAAAGCTACAACACTGCCCTCCTCCGGGCGTTTGGCGAAGTGCTGCCAGACGGTGCGCAGTTTAAATTATTCGAAAACCTAACAGCTCTCCCGTACTACACGCCGGACCTAGACCAAGACGAAGTTCCTGAATTGGCCCTCCAATTGCGCACCGCAATTGGAGGAGCCGATGCGTTGATCGTTTCAAGTCCTGAATACAACTACTCTATTAGCGCTTTAATCAAAAATACCATCGATTGGGCTTCACGCCCCTACGGAAAGCAAGTTTTAATCGCCAAGCCAATATTGATCGCTGGGGCATCACCGGGACAGTTTGGCACAATTAGAGCTCAATCTCATTTAAGAGATATACTTCATGCGACGCAGTCCAAGGTATTAACCCGTCCAGAGATATTCCTGACGATGGCAGCAGAAAAATTCGATGAAAATATGAAATTAACTGATGCACCTACCATTGAAATTCTAGAAGTTGCGGCAGCTGCGCTCCTGGAATTCGTTGGAAAAGATACGCGCGGTTCTGCTGCATAAATTTTAGACCACGCGGAATTTGAAGCGTTCATGCAACAATTATCTCTAGAGCTTTACCCAATCGAGACAAATAATAGATAAGCTCTCCAAAGCTCTAGAGATAGCGCTTCCTGGGATATACGTCCGCCACATCCAAAACTCGATCGAGAAATACTTTCCCATTTAAATGGTCAATCTCGTGTTGAATGGCCTGTGCTTCAAACGCATTTGTCGAAATCGTAAATTCACAACCAGTGACATCGAACGCTTTAATGCTAATTTCACCGTATCTTAAAATGCTCCCGGTAAAGTCGGGAACGCTAAGACATCCCTCGCGAACTTTATGCGGATCACTCTGATGTATAATCACCGGGTTTATCGCCACAATTAGACCATGACAAATATCGGTCTTTTTGTGCTTGGAAACGTCGACCACAAAAATTTGATCGCTTAAGCCAAGTTGAACAGATGCCAACCCGACACATCCTGGCGATTCAACCATCGTATCGATCAAGTCACGAACTTTTTGTAATACCGAATCGTCGTAGTCCAAGACTTTTCTAGCTGGCGTCGAAAGAACATTGCTAGGGGCGACCACTACTGCCCGAACTGTCAATTGATGACTCCTAGTATCCTTTGTGAAAATACCATCTGATAATTCTTTAAATAGTGTCAGGCGCAATTACATCGAGACTCATATGCACCCCAAGAGTCGTTGACGCAGTTTTCAACTCATTTTCCAGAAGTACCGTATCGACGTCGTTTGGCGTGTCCGCGACAATAAGCAAGAAATAATTTGGACTGGATTCAGATCCAGTAATGCTGGTTTTTAAGTCAGTTATGTTGATACCAAAGTCGTATAAAACTTTCGTAAAACCGGCTACAATCCCGGGTCGATCAGCACCATAAACCCGAATTGAGACACGCTTAGATTCATCGTCGCTAAAAAGTACCCGATCATGAAATTCAATAGATGATACCTCTATGTTTAAGCTCAAATCGCTAAGTCCATCTTTTAGCTTGGCTTCAATAAAATTGGAAGACACTCCTGCAGCACATGTAAAAGAGAGCATGATCACAAATTGGCCTTCAAGGTCTGTCATGGTCGAATCCGACAAATTGGCCTCAAGTTTTGCCAGCTCGTTGGTGATCCGATACACAATCCCGGGTCGATCAGCACCAAAAGCGCGAAGTAAAAAGTTTTCCACAGTTGGGTAAATATAGTACCACCCCAGGCGACTGCATCTACAAATCGCTTTTTATACAGTTGTGAAAGCTCGAGAAAAGCCCCGGGCAAGGGATCCGAGACTTCCAAAATCCAACAGCTAAAGCACTTGAAACCCGTAGCGACATGAACAAGTAAAAGCCACCGATACGAAATCGAACAACAAGAACAAAGCCCACAACCCATCTGGGCGACATGATTGCGTTTTACATAACGACTCTTAGATAATTTGAAAATAATTCTAAAGAAAAAATTTAGGAATACATTGAAAAACAAAATGTTTTATATTATTTAAGTAATCAGATTTTAAAGCACAGGTCTTTTTTGCCTGTCTGTGACTTTCTTACACGTAACACTGAATTCTAATTTACCCAAACCAAGTACCGTTAAAACCGACAGGAGAATGCAACGTGAGTAGCGAGCAAACCTCAACCAATGACAATCAATTCCACGTTCCAACCAAACTTGCCATTGCCCTCATTGCTGGTGCCCAGCTAATGGTGGTCCTTGACGCTACTATCGTCAACGTGGCTTTGCCATCCATTCAACATGCGCTCAAGTTCAGTCCGACTGGTCTTTCGTGGGTGCTAAACGGTTATACGCTGACCTTCGGTGGATTGTTATTGTTAGGGGGGCGATCCGGCGATGTGCTGGGGCGGCGCAGGATGTTCCAAATAGGGATACTTATATTTGCGATTGCTAGCTTTTTTGGCGGATTTGCCACCGATCAGACGTGGATAATCTCTATGAGAGCTATCCAAGGCGTTGGTGCAGCAATAGCATCACCAACCGCTCTTGCCCTCATCACCACCAACTTTGCCGAAGGCAAAGAAAGAACCGAAGCTTTTGGAATCTACTCGGGAGTATCAGGCGGCGGCGCAGCGATCGGACTCTTACTGGGAGGGTTGCTGACACAATACGTCTCTTGGCGATGGGTATTTTTTGTCAACGCACCAATCGCACTGCTAATTGCAATAGCTGCGCCTAAAGTACTTCGTGAATCAACACGTCAAAGCGTACCGCTAGATATTTCTGGATCTGTACTTTCGGTCAGTGGACTCGGGTTATTGGTATATGGCTTAATCCATGCATCGATAGCAGGTTGGGCATCCACGATCACCATAGCAAGCTTTGTCGGTGCCGCAATTTCAATCGCTTTGTTTATATTGCGTGAGTCCAAAGCTAAAGAACCATTGATGCACCTAGATATTTTCTCAGATCGGACGCGGTCAGCGGCGTATTCAGTGATGTTATTTCTAGCTGCTGCGCTATTTTCGATGTTTTTCTTTCTTACCTTATTTCTCCAAGAAGTACATGGCTATTCGCCCTTAAAATCAGGTCTTGCGTTTCTCCCTGTAAGCCTTGGCATAATAGGCTTCGCGGGCCTCGGTTCTGGACTTATCCGTAAGTTCGGTGCACTCCCGCTGATTTTGTATGGCCTAACCTCAGTTGCTGTTGGCTTGTTTTGGTTATCGCGCCTTAGTGTCAATTCGAGCTATGTGACACACATTCTTGGACCGATTCTTATACTTTCTTCTGGTCTAGGTTTTGCGTTTATCGCGATCTTCCCGACCGCGTTAGCCAGAGTACCAGCATCAATGGCGGGATTGGGATCGGCCATGGTAAACGTATCACAGCAGGTCGGCGGAACACTTGGTCTTTCTGTTTTAGTAACAGTCTCTGCGTCGGCAACATCATCGTACATGAAATCCTTGATCGCTACCGATGGACATATACACTCAAAGCAATACCTAGCAGCTTTAGGTGCGCGGGCAGCCATCCATGGTTGGGATATTGCCTTTATGGTAGGCGCTGGCTTTGCAATTGCCGGAATAATTATCGCAGCTACGCTAATTCGTCCCCCGCGTGGACTGGAGCCCGATACCGAAATCGCCGTGGCTCCCGTGTAAATTTTAAAACGCAGTTACCATTTATGTGATTCGTTTTAAAAGATCGGATTTACCAGTAGTTAGGTTCGAGCAGAAGTTCCCAGCCTGTCGAGCATGCAAAGGATCACTTACCTGCGCCAATACTTGCGCTAGTAAGTGATTTGGCAACCAAACAAAACCAAATAATTGTTGAACGGCAGCGGCCTACTAGGTACTCACCTTTGTGGACCATGCTCGAAAGATTTCACAGAACTCGTCTATCGACGACGGATTTACCAGGGAATCAGTTGAAACAACCCGAGTTCGATCCTGTCCCAAAAATATCCTGCGAACTGGTACTTCGGTCTTTTTCCCATTTAAAGTGCGAGGAATCTCTTTGACCTGGATGATTTGATTTGGCAAATATCTTCGTGACAATCTTAAAGAAATCGCGTTTTGAATGGTATTGATTAACTCGTCATCCAATACGCGACCATGTGAAAGAGTTACAAATAGAATTAATATTCCATCAGATCCCGCATAACTTGTATCAATTACCAGCGAATCCAGCACACCGTCGATACTTTCTACCACCTGGTAAAATTCGGCAGTCCCCATTCGAATTCCCGAACGATTAAGCGTTGCATCGCTGCGACCATAAATCACATAACCTTTGTCTGGTTCAAATGTTATCCAATCTCCATGGCGCCAAACATCTGGGTAATAAGAAAAATATGCTTCGTGTAGCCTTTTATTGTCTGGATCATTTAGAAAGTGCACGGGCATTGAAGGCATAGGTTGACAAATCACCAGCTCGCCAAGGGTCCCAGTAACCGGATTGCCATAGTTGTCATAAACCTTGATATCCGCACCAAGTGCTGGAACATTCAAATAACCAGCCAAGGTGTCATTGAATGGAGATGACAGCAAAAAAGCTGTGCATAAATCGGTACCACCACTGACGGATTCAACGTAAATATCAGACGACACGCAATTTACGAGCCATGAAAATCCTTCCTGGGACAACGGGGCACCGGTGGAGCCAATCGCTTTGAGATGTTGAAATTTAAATTTATCACCAGGCGCAGTTCCGCTTTTAATTACCTGGTTTACAAATGGTGCACTTGTTCCAAAATAAGTAACGTTCTCACTTTCAACCACTTCGAATAGGCGTAATGGATCAGGGAAAACTGGTGAACCGTCGACCAATACAATGGTTGCTTGTATCAATAATCCTGATACCAGTAGATTCCACATCATCCAACCGGTGGTGGTGTACCAGAAAAATACATCACGAGGTCTAAGGTCCAGGTGAAGACTTAGCACCTTTAGATGTTCCAAGTAAATCCCACCATGACTCTGAACGATTGCCTTAGGCGTACCAGTTGTTCCTGAAGAAAAAAGTACCCAAAGCGGATCCATGAAATCGACCTCTTCGAAGATAAATGGTTCATAATCATTATTCGCGGTCGACCAAGAATCGAAGAGCACGCGTGGCACGCGTCTTGAAACGAGCGTCGGATCAGTGTCATCGTCGACCAAAACCATGATCAAAGATTCGAGTTCGAGCTCCAAAGTCTCGAGCTCTGCGATGCGAGAAATACGCTTACCGGCGTATTGGTAACTTGTGCTGCAAATCAACACTTTTGGACGAAGCTGCTTAAACCGATTCACGACCGCTTCAGTACTGAAATCAAGCGAACAAGACGACCAAACAGCACCAATAGCTGCCGACGCTAGAAAACCAATCACACTTGCCGGACCATTCGTGACATAGCCCACTACCCCATCACCTTTTTTTACCCCCAGGTCCGAAAGCTTTGTCGCCAAAGCTGTCACCTTTAAAAAAAGCTCGCGATAAGTAAATGTTTCTCTTTTAGTTTCAGATAGCGCCACTAAGGCAATTTGATCCGACGCCCCAATTAAAGCCCGAGCGGTGTAATTTAGGGTGGCACCACTAAACCAACTTGCGCCTTGAATTTTACGATCTGCTAGAACCAATTTAGGATCAAATGAATCACTCGATAGTGCGGCCCTGCCCAACTGAGTACTTGCGAACTGCTGATCGTTATAGATCCACCAAAGCGCCCAAAACCGCTCTAACTGCTCGACCGAAAAGTTCCATAGATCGAAATATGACGAAAAGTTTGTTTTAGTGACACTTGACAACCATTCAATAAACCCCATGATGTTGCTTGTGTCAAGTCGGCCGCTTTCAGCCTTACGAAGAATTTGTCCTGGCGTGACGTTTTCATAATCCTCGCATGACACAACGAGCCTCCAAATTGGTAGTGCGCAAAATAGTCAACCCAATAATCACTAGATGATTTGAGTTTTCAAAGCAATGCACGTAGTACGCAATTAGCCAAGCATACCACGTTACCAGCACCCGAATTACCGGTTCTGACCGCCATAAAAACACGCCAAACACACCAAAACTAGTCCAAACACACCAAAATTATCGACGTCAAATTTTTTACAAATATTTGGGTTTCGATTCTATTGAACGCTCCGAGCGCCCAAAGTTTCCCAGCTCGACGTGCCATGGCCAACTAGGGCATGTTGGCTACTTGACACCTTGGTTTGTTGTTGATGTTGCGATACTTTGGCAACAGCGTCGTCTGGGACAATGTTGTTGAGTTCAAACCTTAGGATTGCTCGCACATATCCATTACCGTAGCTAAATCTCCCCGAGCTTTATGAAGCGCCCTGACCACTCGCGAAAGGGCCTTTTCGATTTTCAATGCTTCGTCTGCCTTAGAAGGTACCACCCCAACCAAATGGTCGAACTGAATCTGTTCTAGTGATTCGATCAATTGCTCGAGCTCACTCGCCGGCTTGTCTAGGTCAGTTCGATCTAACATAAAAATCCATTCTCCCCAAGAATCGTTCAACCCAAGGCGCACTTTGACAACGGTTTGATTTATCGCGTAGATAATATAGTCAGAGACTAAAACATACTTTACTACAGACAAAATAACATCATAAACACAACGCATAACGTGCTCATGATTGGAGCTGTTTTGGACCTACCACAGTAATCCCGACGTCAAAATATTTTAGCAAGATAACTTTTGATACAATTTTTGCTTCGAGCGTCGAGCAATGATTCAACGGCGATTTCTGGCAATAACTACCAATGGAAATTTCGCTACTAGCAAATAGACCTCTGATAACGTATGAACTAAACAACTAAACCGCTAACCGCGATATTCGTTCAATCCACACTTTTTCGACTATCGGAGACGAAATAATTTTTGCTTTAAAAAGAATCTTTGAAAAAAAACCAGCGAAATCTGACAAAAGCGCACACGAGGCACCCTCAGAACTATCACAAAGCGCACTGATCAAAAAACTCATCAAGACAGAACCGACCCAGATTGGAATAAGCTTGCTTTTGTCGGCGGTGCAAGGGTCGCTGGTTGTTCCAACCACATTGTTGTCGGGGCAAGTATTCTTAGAAGTTGCAAAAGGCCGATCCGGCTTCCACATCGCAATAATACTTGTTCTTGTAGTAGCCCTACTACAAGCAGCCGTTAGTCCGATCGGACTCGCAAAGCAACGGTTATTAGAAAAATTAAGCCTAAGCCTCGAATTATATATTGACCAAGTGATAATTGATAGGTCACTGAAAGTTCGTTACGAAGCATTGTTCACTGACTACCAAAAACTAGGAATGACCTTTCACGAATATGAGAAATCGCTATTTCGATCCATGTCTGGCTTTTCAGGAATTCTATCTGGCAGCATCCAAGTAATCTTGGGATCGGTCATTATCTTGAGCTTTCAACCGATACTAATGATCAGCTTTATAGTTGCGTTGGTTCCTCTTATAACAAGCAACAAACAGCTAAATCAATTGCAATCGGACAAATTCCACGCCACACTGCCTGAAATGCAAACACAAAGCTATCTGCGTGCGCCTTTTTCGAACCCATCAGTCGCCGAAGACGTGCGAACATACCCGATGTCAGACCTGCTATTAGGCAAAATTGCAAAGAGCAAGGATCGTCAAAAAGAAATTCTGTCGCGCCAGTTCAAGGCCGAATCCAAAGTAATACTCTTGTCCGTTAGTTTTGAGGTAATCGCGGTGGCAGTGGCGGTTTTCGTGGTTCTCAAAGTTCTTGACCTGCAGAACTACGTGACGTTGGCTGCTTCGGTGACTGCAATATACGCAGTCCTGCAATCTCTTGGCGGCCTAGAAAATATTGGACGAGGGCTTGCGGCATTCACCTACGGATCTGGAATTATCAAAAACGGTGAAACAGAATTTCACAACTTGATGAACGATGTCACAGCACAACACGACATTGCTTGCACTGAGTTGGCATCGCCACAGCGAAAAGAATCGCAACCAGGCGAAAGCGCTACGCGGGTACAGCAAAACTCCTTTAAAGATGAAGCTGCTCTACCAATAAAAGTTAGCGCGGTCGGTTTCGAATACCGAGCTGGACCTGCTTGGAGTCTAAAAGGTGTTAGCGTCGAATTTCCACGAACGGGTCTTTGTGCTTTAGTGGGTGAGAATGGCGCCGGCAAGTCCACCTTGCTGCGCCTCATCGGTGCAGTGGCGTGTCCCAGTGACGGTTATGTGCAATTATTTGGTGATTGCATTACTGAAAGCAACCGTCACCAGATAGCGTCAAAAGTAGCCGGCCTTTACCAAGGGTCTTGTTTTCTGCCTCTCACGTTTAGAGAAGTTGTACAAAGTGGCGATATTTCAAGAGATCTGACAGACAAATACCTGAACCATCTTCTAGCAAGAGTGGGGCTACTCGATCAGGTTGATCGACTTCCTAACGGCGCTGATACGCCGCTATCTCCCATGCTGTTTGGTGGCGTAAGTTTATCCTTCGGGCAAGACAGAAAATTAAAAATAGCTCGCATGTTGTGGAAAAACAGTCCCATAATGCTCCTAGACGAACCAACTCTTGGTCTAGACGCACCAACGGCTACAAATCTCATCACAATTCTTAACGAAGAAGTTAAAAGTGCACAAAGGCTGATAATTGTTGCGACGCACGACAAAAGGGTTGTGGAAAACGCACACACTGTCGCTGTTCTGCGAAATGGAAACCTCGTAGCAAACGGATTGCTTCACGAAGTCATGTCTGAAAATCCAATCCTAAAAGCCATGTTCGCCGATAGCCAAAGCCAAAATCGCAATCATCAAAATTCCTACGGTATATGACTCTGGGATCCTTGAATTATATTTCAAACACTTTTTTAAACCTTTCCACACAGCGTCAAGTGCAAGTATCTTTGGTGGGAAATGAGCAGCACATCGCGCTAACTAAGATTTTGCGCAACGTGACTTTGAGCTATGCCCAACAGTCCATGCGCTTGCTCGGTAAGTGATATATTTTTTTTCCATACAGCCAGGAACTCGCGACTAAGCTCAATGTCTTGGACATTTATTTCAACAAGACGTCCAGACATAATATCGTCAGTCGCAGCAATTCTGCTTAAGACGGCAGGTCCGCCGCCAGTTCTTGTAGCTCGAAGAATCGCGGTAGTCGAACCCAACTCACTTCTAAAACGCAGACCGCCCATACTAGAAAGTGCGCCTTCTAACACTCGTCTAGTTCCAGAGCCAATCTCTCTGGTTAGTATTTCGGTATTGGCTAACTCTTGCGCCGAAACCGCTTTTTTCCGGCGTGCCCAATTATGCGTAGGGTCTACAAGGACAACGAGCTGATCCGAACCTACCACCGCGGAGTCGAAAATGGAGCGATCTACATCAACACCCTCGACAAAACCTATATCAACAGACATCTCGGCAACACTAGTTAGTACTTTTGAGGAGTTCCCAACTTCCAACGTGACACTCAAGTTCTGTCGACGCTCGGTCAAGCGCTCCATCCATGCTCCTAATAGATACTCAGCGACTGTAAACGACGCGGCAACCCGTAGGTGTCCGTCTTGATCGGCCCTAAGGGTGCGAGCCAATTTCAACAGTGCCTCCATTTCCGCGAGAACTTTGCGCGCTTGAGAAACAACTTGCTGACCAGCAGGGGTAAGTTTTGTACCTTTTTTATCGCGCGATAACAAAATCAATGCCAGCTGACGCTCTAGTTGGTTCATCTTCGCACTTACTGCTGGCTGTGAGATGCAATGGCGATGTGCGGCTTGACCTAAACTTCCGAGTTCATTTACACTTAGTAGTAAATCAAGCGAGGAGACATCAGGCGTATTTGGCATAAGCATAAATTCAAATATACCAAACTTCTACTTTGATCTGGTTAACAATAGGTGCAAAATAAATCAATCCAAATTCTGTCTAGCGTGCAAACAAAAATCTGAATTTGCTGGTAAAAAACACTTAGTACAACAACAACAGTCACAATCCTAATTTCAATCAAAGGCAACCTTCACCTCTTAGTCATAACTAATACTTTGGTATTGATAGCAAATATATGAGTAAAGCTATCTAAAAACATGCCGTAATATGAAAGCATGAGCACAATTTTGAAACAGCGAGCATCCACAAACGCACCGACAGACTTACGCCGCTTCCTCTGGTTACTTTCTTCTCCAGACAACCAGGATTCGGTCCTAGGCAATCTAGGACCCAACTGGTACGCTTCGGTAATGGGTACCGGAATCATTGCGACCGCCGGTGCTACTCTACCGATTCATATTCCAGGATTACATACCTTTACCCTTGTGGTATGGGTTATCGCAGCAATTGTATTGACCGCGCTAATAATTGCAACCGCGCTACACTGGGTTCGATACACCCAGACCGCGCGAAATCACGGTTTCGATCCCAATATGAGTCAATTTTATGGTGCCCCTCCCATGGCTCTTTTGACCGTAGGCGCAGGATCTGTTCTTGTGGGAAAATATCTCATTGGTGCACGCGCGTCCGTCGACCTAGATTGGGTACTTTGGACTCTTGGCACTGTACTTGGACTTAGTAGCGCAGTCCTTATCCCCTATAGACTTTTCACTCAAATAAAAGTGAGCCCTGATGCTGCCTTTGGAGGCTGGCTTATGCCGATCGTTCCGCCGATGGTATCGGCCGCCACAGGCGCAATTCTCATTCCTCATGTTGCCTCGGAATCCGGGCGTGCTGTTTTACTCTACGGGTTATTCGCCATGTTTGGAATGAGTATGGTTACATCGCTGATAATTATTACGCTGATCTGGTCACGCTTAGCTCACTATGGGACATCCGGCAGTGCAAGAGTTCCAACACTTTGGATAGTTCTTGGTCCACTTGGGCAATCCATAACTGCAATTGGCCTGCTAGGTGCAAACGCGCATTTAGCATTGAATCCGCAACTTGCGAGCGCATTTTCGCTATTTAGAATTCTTTTTGGGATTCCAATTTGGGGATTTGCAGTTCTTTGGATTGCGTTAGCGTCGCTACTTACCATCCGTACCGCAAAAAAACGCCTTCCCTTTGCGCTTACCTGGTGGAGCTTTACATTCCCAGTTGGCACGTTCGTCACTGGTACGACACAACTCGCCTTGGCCACAAACTTATCGCTATTTCGAAAAGGGGCATTAGTGGCCTACGCTGGACTCCTATTGGCCTGGCTCCTCGTGGCAGTAAAAACCACCTTGAATAGCGCTAGCGGAGAACTCTTCAAAAAGCCAGTCAGTGCCGCACCAATACCCAAGGCCCTAAAAGAGGAACGAATTACAAATCTTTAGGTATTATTCAGTCGGTGACTCAATGCGTTGCCACGTCTTGCAACTCGATGTACGATTCCTGGCAGCAGGCATTTCTTGGCCGGTGCCCTGACCAACGGTGATGAAAAAAGATTTATCAAGGGTTTGGCGGGTCCCCATTTGGTGATCCAGTGCGAATGGTTAAATTCTGCCTCGGGTCATTTTTTAGATTAGCAACCTTGTTGTTGGTAAATTGCCCTATTGACATAGATTCAACAATCCTGTCGATTGATTAGTAATCTGGTTTTAAACCGCTATAAGTAATGGACTCTCCTTTAGGGAGAGCCCATTACTTTGGGTGCGCTGTGTCAAGAAGCCCAAGTAACCTGCAAAGCCACTGGGCACTGGACACTGAGTCCCGTTACGCTAATGCCGAGTGTAACTCGAAGTGGTGTGATACTTGTCCAGCTAAATACAACTGAGGTCTAAATAGAGGTGCCTAAACAGTGGGGTAAATCCACGACAAAAAAAGCTCGATACGCTTTGGCGTATGACATTTTTGACTTGATTGCAAAGGAGAGTGTAAAGAGTGTCGAATGGACGGCAATTGAGGTACCCAGAGGCTACAGGAAAACCGGACTTGTTAAATCCAACAAGAATTATCAAAAAGAGTTCAGACTAGAATGAAAGTAGACACCCAAAAATCAGCGAATTAGTGCAAGTGCGTCACATTTCGGTACGCAGCATAGCAATTTCAGTCGGCTCAATATCCATGCTGGGGTCGTTCTGTTAGACCTAAAAATGAATCTTTATGTCAACCATTTCCGCATAATAATCTCAACCGGTGTCCACTTGCTTAGAGCCAAATTTGCACCTGGTCGCCATGTACCGCAAGTTCTAGCAGCTCTGAATTCTGGTATAGCAAAAACTCCAGATGATATGATCTTTAATCAATTGATGATCTCAGTGACCTCCATGTCGTGTTCAGAATACATTTTTCGAAGCACCTTTTTATCGAACTTTCCAACCGAGGTTTTTGGGATCTCAGATAAAAACGTCCACCGTTCAGGAAGCCACCAACGAGCTACTTTGCCAACCAAGAAGTCTCTAAGCTCTTCTGGTTTTGCCTCGAAACCGGGTCGCAATACAATGCAGGCAAGGGGCCGCTCAATCCATCTGTCGTCACGAACCCCAACGATTGACGCCTCGTAGATTGCTTCATGAGCCATGAGCGCGTTTTCTAGTTCTACCGATGAAATCCACTCTCCTCCAGATTTTATTACATCTTTTGTCCGGTCTGAAATCGTAAGATATCCCTCATTGCTTATAAAACCAATGTCTCCAGTTCGAAGCCAAAATCCATCAAAGCATTCTGGATTTCGGTCCTTGTAGTAAGATTCGGTGATCCAAGGACCACTCACTTCAATTTCACCTAAAGATTTACCATCATTGGGCACAATTTTGCCGTCTTCGTCGACAACTCGAAGTGACACTCCAGGCACTGGTCTGCCAGCAGTAACTAGATAGTCGATCTCTTTATCTTTTGGAGTATTCCTTGGGAGTACCGCTAAGGTGCAAATTGGCGACGTCTCGGTCATGCCCCAACCCTGTATCATCGGAATGTCAAAACGATCCCGAAATGCCTCAATCAAGCTACGCGGAGCGGCTGAACCACCAGACGACAGTATCCTAAGAGACTTCAAATTAACCGGATTATCTTCGGCGAAATGAACAAGATCATTCCAAATCACCGGAACTCCCGAAGCAATGGTGGGTTCAAGATCAGAAATCATTTTAGCCAAAGGCGCCGCTTGAAGATACCTTCCTGGCAATACAAGGTCACATCCCACCATCCAAGCAGCGTATGGAATGCCCCAAGCATTTACGTGGAACATAGGAACTACCACCAAACATCGATCAGATCCAGAAAGTCCAAGCGAAGCTGACGACGTTACCGCGTTGGAATGCAGCCAAGTTGAACGATGCGAATACACGACCCCTTTGGGATCACCGGTCGTGCCACTCGTATAGCACAAAGCAGCAGCGTCTGTCTCATCAGCTGGCTCTATCCAATCAAAGTGATCACTATTTGCACGCAATAACTCTTCGTAATCAAGAACCGGAATTGAGAGAGCCGACGCGATTCGAGGGTCATACTCGCCATTTACTATTACATGGGTTACGCTAGGAGTTCTTGGCAAGACTTTAGCTAGCAAACCTAAAACGAGTCCGTCCGCAATTATTACCTTGTCACCGGAATCTTCAATGATGAATTGCAATTGATCCGAGAAAAGTCGAATGTTTAAGGTATGCAATATCGCGCCTGACGACGGGATCGCCAAGTAGGCCTCCAAGTGCACATTATGGTTAAAGCAAAATGTCGCGACTCTGTCGTCGCGATTTATACCCAGCGATTTAAGTGCATTTGCCAATCGAGCAGCTCTTTGCGCTGTTTCAAAAAAAGTTTGAACACTGCTTGAAGCACCGTCAAACGTGAATACCTTAGAATTGGGGAAAAGAGTCAAACCGTGGCGCAACAAGGACGGAACTGACAATTTCGAATGCTGCATCGTGCTTTTCATAATGACTCCCAAAATGCCCTTGCAATGGACTTTGCTTTAAGCAGAGTACCTTGCCATAGGTAAGTATTCCATATCCCTATTCTTATACATCAAACCTGCCTATGTCGAGATTTAATCCAAAATGACGATTTATTGATCAAGTTTTATGGACGCCCGCTGACATTATCCAAAATTGGATTTACTGAAAACGCCTGCTACTCTATTTGTTTTACCCGGAATGACACTAATCTTGATTCCATAGTCGGGTGCGCAAAGTCAATTAAGGATTACTAGATGTCAAACCGACCCGAACGAATTGCCATCATTGGTGGCGGAATCCAAGGTTCCTCAATCGCATTTCACTTGTGTCAAAGCAAAAAGTTCGCCGTGACCATCTTTGACCCAGATCCTCTCTCTGGCGCCTCCCAGGTCGCAGCCGGGATGTTGGCACCGGTGGCAGAAGCCGTATATGGCGAAGAAACTCTGCTGGATTTAATGCTAGAATCTGCCAGTTATTGGGGCGAACTTGCGGCCCAGCTTAAAAGTGATTTCGACACTGAGGTTGGGTATCGCGACGAAGGTTCGTTGTTGGTTGGTGTCACGAATAACGATATTGCAGAGATAGAACGAACCTACAATTACTACCAGAGCCTGCAACTCCAATGCGAGCTAGTGAGACCCAATCAAATGAGAGAACTAGAACCCACTCTTTCGCCCTCAATAGCACTTGGCATCTATACCAAACTAGATACCCAGGTAGACAATCGACGAGCCCATTTGGGTCTAATGGATGCCAGTCTTGCCCTGGGTGCAAAATTAAAACACCATCGCGCAATTTCTATATCTAAAGCAAGCAACGGGTACGAGCTAGAGTTTGAGAACTCGAAGCGCGAATCATTCGATTTGGTCGTGCTAAGTGCAGGAATTGATTCGTTTAAGATACCGGGCACTCCCAAATTCTTAGAAAACTCGCTTCGACCAATAAGAGGTCAAGTCCTGCGTCTCCACACCAAAGAGCCTAAATTTGGTCCATCGCTGGTAATACGAACCCTTTTTGACAAACGACACACCTACATAGTTCCGCGCGACAATGGAGAAGTAGTGATTGGCGCTTCGGTAGAGGAATTTGGACTCGATCGATTGACGCGCGCGCGATCGACCTTTGAACTATTGCGAGACGGTCTTTGGGTGATACCTCAGCTTGGAGAATACAACCTGAGTGAAATCAACGTGGGATTTAGGCCTGTTGCTAGCGATAATTTCCCACTACTTGGATTTATTGATGACAACCTAGTCGTTGCCACTGGTCATTTTCGCCACGGGATATTGCTCAGTTCCACTACCGGCAAGTATATTGCCAAGCTTATTGAGACCGGGACAACTCCTACGCAAATCCAAAAATTCTCTCCGCTGCGGTTTTCAGGCAATAAACACACCAAAATAAGCGCTGGAATTTAGATTGTTTGTTCAAAGAAACAAGCGATCTTGATCGCTTTTTGGAACCTAGTAAGAACAATGGCATTTAAGCTCATAATGTGACTAATAAATCCAAGCAAACAGATCTTGTATGTGAAATCACCATAAATGGGCAAAGGCATATGGTTGCACAGGCCACGACATTGGGTGATCTTGTAGAATTGCTTGAATTACCTAACCTAGGTGTCGCAATAGCGTTGAACTCAGAAATTATTCCCAAAAGCAATTGGAAAAACACAATATTGACCACTGGAATATGCGTTGAAGTTGTATCTATCGCTTCGGGTGGATAGCATTATTGGAAAAGAAATCATAGTTTCCTATCAGGTACCGGGCTCAGGTATTACCAGTTTTTCATTTGAATGCCGGGTGCCTAAAGTTACCCAACTCAATTGACAATTACCCCGAATCCAACTTTTCGTGTAACCAATACTTGTGAAATATAATCTATGATCCCATATTTGGAATTGGAGTACAAAAATGGCTAACGACAACAAATCCAACTATCCGCCGCTAAATATAGCAAAATACACTTTGGACTCTCGGTTGATAACAGGTAGTGGTGGTATGACATCGCTAGCTTCGCTCAGCGATACTATCAAGGCTTGCGGCACGTCTATGACTACGGTTTCGATACGTAGGTTCGACCCACGAATGTCCCCGCATTTATTCGTCACATTACGGGAACTAGGCATTTATATTCTGCCAAATACAGCTGGGTGTTTTAGCGCAAAAGAGGCCATACTCACTGCTCGCCTAGCCAGAGAAGCACTCGAGACCGACCTCATTAAAGTCGAAGTAATCGCAGATGACACGACTTTACTACCAGATCCGATCGAAACCCTACGAACAACCCAAGAATTAGTAGAAGACGGATTTACCGTACTTGCCTACATAAGTGATGACCCCATATTAGCAAGACGAGTAGAAGCGGCTGGGGCGGCTGCGGTTATGCCTCTTGGTTCACCAATCGGCTCAGGCCTTGGAATCCTCAATCCATATAATATTGAATCAATTGTCAATTACGCCAGTGTTCCGGTAATTCTTGACGCAGGAATAAGAACTGCTTCTGACGCTTGTTTGGCAATGGAATTGGGGTGCGATGCCGTTTTGGTGGCGTCGGCTATAAATCGCGCCGCAAATCCACCTACTATGGCAAAAGCTATCTCACATGGGGTAACAGCTGGATACTCCGCGCGACACGCGGGGCCAATCCCAAAGCAAATGACCGCGCACGCATCGTCAACGAGCGCTGGCATAATTGATTACAGTGCTTAGTTAGCCGCATCGATAGGCTATTCATGGCGAATTTCATGGAAAGAATAAATATTTAATCCAAGCTGACGATAATGCCAAAGACTCAACCGTGCGTTAAAAGACTAATCATAGGAATACGTTAACTCTGATGAGAGCAAGAAAATTAGTTTGATGACCAACAACCATAGCAAGACACCTCCAGTCGCACTCACCATAGCCGGATCCGACAGCGGAGCCGGGGCGGGCATACAGGCCGATTTAAAGACTTTTTCAGCCAATGCCGTCTATGGAACGTGCGCAATAACAGCAATCACCGCCCAAAACACAATGGGCGTAAAAGCCATTGAATACGTATCACCAAAAATTCTTGAAGCTCAAATTTTATCGATTATTACCGATTTTTCGTTGAGATCAGTTAAGACAGGTATGATTGGAGAACCCGAACTCGCGGATATTATTGCGTTCTTCGCCACAAACGGCGAACTACCGAGATTGGTGATTGATCCGGTGATGGTCGCCACTTCTGGTGATTCCCTGAGCGCCGATACCATGGTGGCCAGCTACCGAACAACTCTTTTCCCCCACGCGTTGGTAATTACCCCAAACATAACCGAAGCAGAGATTCTGTCAGAAACGGAAATCCGTTCAATAAACGATATGATCAAAGCCGCAAAGATCCTTCATGGCTTTGGCTCAAAATATGTATATCTAAAAGGCGGACACCTAGCCCGATCTGATGCTGTCGACGTTTTTTACGACGGAAAAACAATCGCCTATCTTCGCGCAAAACGAATTGAAACCAACAACGTCCATGGCACGGGGTGTACATTTTCGGCGGCACTCTCAGCTGCTCTTGCGAGAGGAGCAACCGTCGAGGTGGCGGTAAGAGCCGCAAAAGTTTATACCACAAAAACAATCTCTGGCGCTAAAACATGGGCGCTTGGACGAGGATCCGGTCCTTTGAACCACTTTGGATGGCAGTAGTCATACACTTGAAGTAGCCTGGTTCGCAGGCTACCAGATGCTACATAATATCGATTATTGTTCAACCAAAGAACTCTTGATGTTGTACGAAGTGCTGGTGGCACTGGTGCCAAATTTTTCGCTTTCAAAAGCAATTGCCGTGCGATTCGGTATTGGAGTAAAAAACACCAAAAAAAGTGCTGCTATAAATGCCATAAATGACACACCAGCCAACAGGTTGGATGCAGAGGCCTGCAACGACAACGCGCCAAGGGTCATCCCCACCAGAGCAAATCCAATTGAATACGACCCATACAAAGCACCGAATGCTTCTGATTTTTTGCCGTCAGGAACGACCGCTTCAATAGCTAGTGCTCTTGTGGTATTCAAGGGAGCTACAAAAAGTCCTGCAACAAACGTAGCCAGAAGGATTGGAACAATTTGATTCAAGGTGGTTACCGCTATAACAGCGCTCAGCAATCCCAACAAATACGTGCCCAGACGCACCCTGATTCTCGCTCGGGAAAACAGGCGAGCGAATTGAGTTGTAATCGAACCACCAACAATGCTGCCCAGAGATATCATCGCCACGTCAAGCCCAACATAGCCTAGACCCAGCTTTTTCTCTACGAAAATGGTAGGTACTGCAATAATCAATCCGCCTTCTCCTACCCCCATCGCTGCTGACGCAACAAAGATCCAGGTAGCTTTGGGGTAAAACCACACACTGTCAAAGAGCCGAATGCGTTTCGTGTTCTTAGGTTGAGGCTTTACTACCGATTCGCTCGCGTGGTTCTCACGTTGTCGCGAAGATATCAACGAAGCCAGTAAGCCAATTAGTACGATTGCAGTCGTTGAAATTCCCGTCGCACGCGAGCCACCGAGAATGATAGAAGATGAGACAATCAGTGGTGCCACTAGAAAAAACATCTCCATGATTACAGTGTCCACGCCAATAATGCGATGGATCACAATCGGGTCGTGTTCGATATGCTGAGGGCTTTTCACCAAAATGAGATTTCGAGCGATGCCAAAAAGTCCTGCTCCAAGTCCTCCCACTAAAAATGCCAAAATGGACAATGCAATAAAATTATTACGATTTCCAAACTGAGGCGATAGCAATACAAAAATTGTCCATACAAGTGCCAGTGGAGCAAGCAAACGCACTAGTGCCAAAACAGGCGCGGTACGATCACCGAGTTTGGCAAATCGCGAAGATAGAAATATCTCGCCTATTGTAAAAATAGACACAAGCAAAGATCCCGCTGCTAGAGCTCGCTTGGTGTCACCTTCAGAAAGTACAATAGCCAGAGGAGCCATTGCTGCTGGCATGCGTACTGTGTTAGCTAATAGTATTCTCTTGGGCGACCAGCTACTTCGCTGTGGTCGCACCTGGGCTATTACCACTTTGTCCCGTCGACGCACGGGTACCACAACCTTATCCTCTTAGAATCGATTTATTCCTTAGTTTCTCCGCGATGAACCTATAACAGTCCGTCACTCAATTCAAAAAGAATCCAAGGAGTATTAACTCAGCGAAGCAACAAGATATCATTATAGCAGCTCTAGGCAATTCTCATCTACGACCTCCGCAACCTTAAACCGCAATATCTTGTCGCGTTAGCCCCAAATTTAAAGTAAAAAATTTACTATGGGTAAACACTTTTAATTAATTTATAGAAATTCACTTCTACCCTTTAGTAACTCAAATTAAGAGTTATAATTCGAATCGATGACCAATGCTCAATCGATTCCAACTAACACGCAAACAACCGAAGCAGCTCAGGATGCGTCTTGGGTCATCAAGAACTGTGTCATTCCCAGAAATTTAAGTTATGACATCGAACGTGACCTTTGGTGTCGCAACATACGCCCTGATGGCCTTGTGCAGATCGGAATCACTGATATCGGGCAAACCGCAAATGGCAAAATACAATCAGTAACATTCCCAAGAATAAACGAACGCCTCGGCAAACTGATACCAGCCAGAAAGACGGTTGCAATTTTAGAGAGCGCAAAGTGGATAGGTCCAATTAATTTTGCGGTTGACGGAGTATTGGTAGCGGTCAACAAAGATCTGCTTGACCACCCGCTATGGATAAATTTAGAGCCCTATCAACGGGGTTGGATCGTTGACTTTTTACCGATGGAGCCATTAAACTGGGTCTTTGGCGAAACGGCTCGCGACGCTTACCGCGTTCGAATTGGCCACACATTTCAATCCGTAGCAGGGATAAACGAAGATTTTTGGTGTGTCCACTGTAATGATTGGGACGACCTATGATACAACACGTAGTCAAGCAACAAACCGATATTTCATCGTCATTATATCAATCGCCAGCAACACCCATTGCCGTCGAATTGTTCACCCACCCAATTTGCAACGGTTGCCAAGAAGCAGTAAACGAACTGTCGAAACTAGACCACGAACAGATAATCTCTCTTGAAATTACGAGTCTGAGCACAACTAGCGGTCGCGGTCGCGCCCAGGAACTTAGCGTGACGAGCGTGCCCACAGTACGTATCGGCGACGAGTTCGTGGTTCTCATGCACAAAAACGATTTAGAGACAATTCTTTCGCGACTTACAGGTGGCAATTCACACAAGTAGCACCGTTATGGAGCAACCATCTCGAGTGCTTCCGATACATAGTACGAGTGACCAAAACCCTTGGTTATCAGAAAATATGGCACGAAAGAATAAGTTGGCTAACGTACAAATAGAATGTATGGCAAAGGGAACACTGTGTCACAAGAGGATAAAAACCAACACTTAGAGACTCTCGCATCTATCTGCGATCTTGAGGGTCATCGCTGGAATGGCGGTTCTAAATGTATCAGGTGCACCGCCAGACTTCGCTGTATGTGCGGGCAATTTGTCCGTGAGGACTCCTCCTCACATTTTCGGCGTTGCAAAATTGTCAAGGCATTAGAAGCACCATAGCCGTTGATAACACTTTAATTTTTCAATTCATTGGATTTGGCAAGCGACATTTTAAGCAAAAATTAAATGACCTGCAGGAATTGGACTGGCTTGAGGTGCTTGGTCGGTTTACCAAATAACGTGGTGAGCTAAAAAGACGTCAGCGAGTAAAGAGAATTTTCAGGCTAACTGCTTCAGGTGTATTTTAGGTCTCGCAAATATTATGATCGTATGTATATGACACAGTTAGACGTAACACAGCTTTCAGAAATAGATATGAGCGACGTTGAAGAGCGCGAACGATTATCCCACATCGTAGTTCCAGCATCAGCTGTAACCGAAGCAATCGTCACGGGTAAGCCATGCACTGCTTTGTGTGGCAAGACCTGGGTGCCAACTCGTGATCCCAAAAAATATCCACTTTGTGGAACCTGTAAAGAGATCGCAGAGTCAAAAGGGTGGAAAGTTCCAAATTCGTAAAACGATTACCCGACTAAGCCAAACGACACAGAGGTTTCGCCATGGCATGCGATTTGGCATTCCACGATAGATGAGCGTTCGTAGTGCAAAATCTAGAATATAAAACATCTAGAAATTGGCACTCTAACTTCACAATGAGTTTTACCTGCGATCATTTGGTAATCCTGGGTCAGATTTGCAACAAATGTGCCTGCGCTATTTTCGAGCTCGACTTCGGCGCGCCAAGGCAACTGATGGATTGACCGAACGCTAAAAACGCCCAAACAATAGTTTGTTCCCCCAGGGTCAGATCCAAGATCTGATAAAGTCACATCATTGGAAAAAAAACTGACTTCACGGTTGGCCACCTCCGTGCTCACCACTGAGCTGGTTTCAACTAAAATATGACAGTCGGCTCCGAGGATTTGCGCAACAGCGCTAGATGCAGGTCGTTTGATGACCTCGCTCACTGGACCCTGTTGCAAGACGCGTCCCTGCGCAATTATTACTAAAAAGTCGGCCAAGTAAAGCGCTTCGGTCACGTCGTGCGTGACCACAAATAAGTACTCGAATACCTGCTTGACTTCGTTATGAATCAACCGACGATGTCCGGTCCTTAGATGGGAATCCAGCGCCGAAAGGGGTTCATCCAAGATCCCCACACTTGAATTAGTCGCCATTGCGCGCGCTAATGAAGCGCGTTGATACTGACCACCCGATAACGTTTCGGGGCGTTGACTCGAGATAGATCCAACCTCAAATCTCTCTAAAAGACTTCGCAAATCGACATCTGAGTTTGAAATTTCTGCTGAAAGCTCAAGATTTTCCATCACATTTAAATGCGGCCAAAGTCCTAATTTTTGCGGAACATACCCAATCGGCGATTCGCATGCACTTGCTAATTCTCCTTCTATAGACGCTGACAGGCCATCTGCAATATGGTGAGCTATGGCATGAAGCGTTAATGTCTTGCCAGATCCAGATGGACCCAATAAAACAGTGCACCCCCGATATACTTCAAACGATACATCAAGATCAAACGTCCCTACTTTGCCATAAACAGTCACACATGACACTCTCGGCTTTGTCGATTCAAGCTTAATTTGCCCTTGATAGATCAGCCTTGCTTTGAAGATCCGAGCTCCGACTAAGGCGCTAATGACCTTTTGCGGCCAGGGCATGCTAGCTAGCAAAGCTGCGACTACCCCGGTCACGATCAAAGTTATTACAATAGGCGCCAAAGTTGCTTCAAGCCCAGCACCCTCGAAAGAAATATAGGTGTAAATCGGTAACGATGCGGGGCTATATGCCACTAAAAGCACAGCGCCGAACTCGCCGAACGCGCGCAAGAAACCAAGGGTAATAGATGAACGAATCGAACTCCAAGCAAGTGGAATGTAAATTTGGTTCAAACGCCGCACCGGTCCCATCAACAAGCTGTCGGCCACTACTTGAGCCTCCAAGTCAATACTGCCAAATGCACCACGTGCGCCCTCAACGACAAATGGAAGTGCAGTAAAGGCTTGGGCAATGAATATTGCAGCAAAAGAATTAGTCAGTTGCCCGTGGAAAATCTTTCCGATTGGTGAGTACGGTCCAAACGCAACAAGAAGCATGACACCAGCTACCAGTGGTGGCACTCCCAGAGGAAGCCTTACCAAAATAGCAAGTAATCTCTTGTAACGCGCGTGCGATGTGCAGAGAAAAAATCCTAATGGTAAACCCAAAATCGTGTCAAATGAAATTGCCAAGATCGCAGGTCCAACGGAATATAGCACCGCTGAAACAAGCGAAGATCCCTGCATTGGTCCCTGATGATTTCGAAGAAAATATACTCCCAGAGCGAGTACCGGAAAAAGAATAAAACTAATCCCTAGTACTACGATGAGATAGGTCGCAGAGCCAAGCTTCGTGGAACGATATTTAGTTCTCACGTACTATGCACCAGCACTGCCACCTACACGACACCAAGACCCGGAAGATCTAACTTCAAAAAACGTTGAAATGATGACAATATTATCCAAGAAGCACTCCGCTGGGTTCCTTTGATTTATCTCCCACCACCACGGACCTAGAGGGAGAAATGCCAACTGATGACAATAATCGAGCCCCTAGAGGCGAATACAAAAAATTCACAAACGCTACCGCTTGTTTTTGATCTTTAGCGATATTCAATATGGTAACTGTAAATGTAGCCCCTAGCGCAATACCTGTTGACACCGTTGGGATATGCGCTAACGCTGCCTCATTGGAATAGAAAAACCCCGCATCTAGTTGGCCAGTTTGCAAACGAGCGACCAAAGTCTCCTCGGGGAATACCTGCGACGGATTCTCAGGTGCACCCAAAATGGCTTGGCTAAGGTTCTTATCGCCGAGTTTGCTCCCTTCGAGCGATAGCAATTTCTCGACCAAGACACCTTTGGGGTCAATCTTGGGATCGGTTCTTCCAAGCAAAAAACCTGGCTCTTGCATAACTTGGTACCACGGCTTGGTCTTTAGATCGGAAGAAAATTTTGAACTTGGATTGTAACCAATCACTAGCGGAGCACTACCCAAGGTTGCGTACCAACTTGCATAATTTCCATTCGCACTCCCCATCAACGGATCATTTGCTGACGGCGCTGCCGAAATAAAAACGTCTATTGCCGTGGTGTTACTTTTTATTTGATTCACAAGACCTGTGGAACCGCCCGGAAGGCCACTAAAAGCCACCCCGTCCTGGGCCTGAAACGCTGGTGCAATTTTCTCCACCATGGCTCCGACCAAAGACCCTGCGTATGCCACCCTTACCACTCCACCAATATCTAGTGGCTTTGACGCGGGCAATGTGGATACATTACCGCTAGCTGTCTTCGAAGCTCCACATGACGCCAACAAAACAGCCGTCATAGTGCTGGTGCCGATTAATTTATAAACTTTCATTTCACTCCTGTTAGATTCGATCGCTTATTAACTTGTTGCCCGGTAATTGGGCAACAAGTTAATAAGCGATTTAACTTTGTCTGTGGAAATAGCTTCAAGCGCGGAACTTACCGTTGAATTTGTGAGTCCCCGCTCTTTTACGACCAAATAAGAGCGTTCCAACGCTATGGGTACAGTATCCAATCCCACCACGAGTGCAACAGGCTTCATTGCTATTGTCGCATCGTAATTGCCATAGCGAACCGCGTTGCACGCATCAAGGTGTGACTCAAACGCTGTGTCATTCGACACAATTGCATCACGCTCTACAGCCCATCTATCAAATCGATCACGTACTCCCGCGCCGACCACCCGCAATGCAATTCGTGCCCCACTGTCAAAGAGGTCGTCAATAGAACGGATTCGCAAAGGATTTCCCGGCTTTGTAGCGATACAGAGTTCCCAATCTGCCAAAGCCACCACAACCGCATTGTCACTCTTGCCAAAAGCACCACTTTGTTCTATAGGCAAATGAACTAAAGCAATATGTGTCAAACTTTCGGCAAGGTTTGCTTGCGCAGTCTTGTTGGACACCGACCACCAGTAAAACGAAACATTTAATAGCTTCGATAAGTGTCCAGACAGCATGCCCAGAAGAGGATCACAGCCGTCTATGAATATTCCGGGTGCACCCAGTCGATTCAGTGACACTTCATCACCGATGCGATAGCCGTTGGGGACTTGCCAAAAACTGTCGACAACAGAATTTGGAAGCAACCTGAATCTCGCACCATCGTCAAAAATACCATAGGCACCAAGCTTTCTGGCATGTGCTGGTTCAGCATCATTTGTGCGAGTCATCTGAGTTCGGGAAAAAAGCTCCTCAACGCTGATCCCTAGTGCACGTGCAATCCTAAGAGCCAATCCAACCTTTGGTTGCTCGGTTCCACGCTCAATTGCAGATAGCGCTTGTCTAGAAAGACCAATCTCCGCGCACAAGTCCTCTTGCGATAATCCGAGCTCTTTGCGCCGTCGAGAGATATCCAATATTGCAGCCTTGATCGAAAAGTTATGTAAACTTTACACGACATTACTTGATAATATACCTATGTTACTAGACATTTTATTCACCAAAGACATCAACATCAGTAAACTACCGAACGTGGCACTACGACTGAACGCAAATAAGAGAACTAGCAAGTAAATACGCTTAGCGTACATTCTCGCGTATTGAATAATGTTATGGACTTGACAAAAACACAGACAGGCTAAAAACAACTGTTGTGGTTTTATCCAAAGCGGTACATAATTGTCAACCGGAGAATCAAACGATATCTCGCGATACTTTTTACAGAAAATAAATTCCTACGCTTACAACATGTATGATTGTGTTCAAACGCCAATTGTGTCAACCGTAATATAGATTGGCGTCGGTAAAGATTGTCGCCGACCATGAGCATGTGGAATTCTGTGCTTAATTTGAAGAACCGACCAAACTGGTCGGAACCTTAGTCGTCTAATCCGCTAAATTTAGCTAGTTCTTCTGCCATTACCCAGCCAAGCGCAATTAAGGTATCGTTGGTTTCACGTGACAACAAAGCAAAGAATTCCTCGTAATCACTGAAAAATCCCGAAGGTTTAAGAGGTACATACGCAGAGTAACCCGTGGTCTCGCCGATCCCGCGAAAAACAAAGGATCTATCGTCGACTCTGCTCTCTGACCCATAACGCCGAGCCAGTCTTCTTGCCCACGCGCGTTCTTCACCCGTTGGCTTATGCCCAGGCTGTGGAACAATGTCCACAAGATCCTCAAAAATCTCAAACGCACCGACATCAGCGAGTTTTGAACCGACCAACACGTCTTCGTCGGGAAATGCGAGTAGAGCCTTTCTAAATTGTCCTTCTCGAATCGCATAAAGAATAGCTCTTGCGTCGTCACAAGCGTTCACAACAAGAACCCCAATTATCACCGCTGGTGTTCCGCCAATACGCTCAAGTGTGTAAAAAGAAAACCCTTTTAGCACTCCCTGATCCTTGACATCGGTGACCAGAACCCAATCTTCACGCACCTTCGATAAATATCCAATATCAAAGTTAACTTCATTAGACGCAGCTAAATCCGCCATTGCAGCTAG
>JAJYGT010000005.1 GCA_021785005.1 Actinomycetes bacterium | reverse complement strand
ATCTAATTGTACCCGATGAACCGATCATCCCTTTTATTGAAGGCGATGGTACAGGTGTTGATATTTGGCCTGCAGCCAAAATGGTGCTAGATGCTGCGGCGGTAAAGTATGGTAAGAAAATAGCTTGGACTGAGGTACTAGCTGGTGAAAAAGCCTTCAATGAAACCGGCGACTGGTTACCAGCTGAAACGGTTGAGACTTTTAGAAGTCATCTCATTGGAATTAAAGGACCTTTGACTACTCGTATTGGTGGAGGTATTCGCTCTTTGAACGTGGCACTTCGTCAGATTCTCGATTTATACGTTTGTTTGCGTCCTGTTCGATGGTTCCAGGGCGTTCCCTCGCCAGTGCTCGCACCTCAAAAGGTAGACATGGTTATTTTTCGTGAAAACACCGAGGACGTTTATGCCGGCTTCGAATTTGAGGCCGGGAGCGCAAATGCAAACAAGTTGATTTCGTATTTGCGCGAAGAGTTTGGTTGGAATATAAGACTTGAATCTGGAATCGGCGTGAAACCAATCTCAGAGTTCGGTTCAAAACGCCTTGTTCGCGCTGCAATCGATTATGCAATCAAGCGCAATCGTAAAACGGTTACCTTGGTGCATAAGGGTAACATAATGAAATATACCGAGGGTGCCTTTAGAGGCTGGGGGTATGAACTTGTGCGTGAAGAGTTCAGCGATGTAGCCGTGGGTTGGGATGACTGTGGTGGGAACCCCGGCGACAAGATTCTGGTTAAAGACGCTATCGCGGACATAACTTTACAGCAAGTGCTCACGAGGCCAGATGAGTTTGATGTCATTGCCACAATGAATCTCAACGGAGATTACCTTTCCGATGCTTTGGCAGCTCAAGTTGGCGGAATTGGAATTGCCCCGGGCGGCAATATCAATTATGTTTCGGGACACGGGATCTTTGAGGCAACACATGGAACGGCGCCGAAATATGCAGGCCAAGATAAGGTGAATCCAGGGTCTGTTATACTCTCGGGTGTGATGATGTTTGAGCATCTTGGGTGGATTGAGGCAGCCAACGACATTGTATCAGCTCTTGAGAAAACGATTTCAGACAAGATTGTAACCTATGATTTCGCCCGTTTGATGGCCGGTGCTACTGAAGTTAAATGCAGCGAGTTCGCATCCGCGATTGTCGATCGAATTTAGATAATTTGGAAATTAATTTCTTGTTGCCTTGCATGGTCAACTAGAGATGCAAATGAATTTTTCGAAATATATTGCAACTAAAGGAAATTAAATGAAGAACAATGCTCCAATTTCTGTCGCAGTAACTGGCGCTGCTGGTCAGATTAGTTACTCGCTCCTATTTAATATCGCATCGGGGGCTATGTTTGGTCCCGATCAAGAAGTTTCATTGAAACTTATTGAAATAGATCCTGCGCTAAAGGCACTAGAAGGTGTGGCTATGGAACTAGAAGATTGCGCCTTCCCACTATTACGGTCAATTGAAATGACCTCTGATTTGCATAGTGGATTTGAATCAGTTAACTGGGCATTATTAGTCGGCGCGGTGCCTCGCAAAGCGGGTATGGAACGTCGGGATCTTCTTGGAATAAACGGCTCAATTTTTGGACCTCAGGGAGCTGCTATTTCAAAGTTTGCAGCCAGCGATGTGAGAGTTTTAGTCGTGGGTAACCCTTGCAATACAAATGCACTAATTGCCCGGGAGGCAGCTAAAGATGTTCCGTCGGACAGATTTTTTGCGATGACAAGGCTTGATCAGAACCGCGCGGTATTTCAACTTGCCAAAAAAGCTGGCGTGTCAACTATGTCGGTGTCTAACATGGCAATTTGGGGTAATCACTCCTCAACTCAATTCCCGGACTTTGCCAACACGCGCATTGATGGCAAACCGGTACCACAAGTGATATCGGATAATAAATGGCTTGAAACTGAGTTTATTAAAATCGTTCAGCACCGGGGGGCAACAATTATTGGCGCACGCGGTGCGTCGTCTGCAGCTTCTGCTGCGCAAGCCATCGTAGATTCGGTGCGCTCGATTATCACACCGACTCCGCGCAATGATTGTGTTTCCCTAGCCGTTGTAAGCAACGGGGAATACGGTGTTCCCAAAGGACTTCAGTTTGGATTCCCGGTAACAAGTGACGGTAACAATTGGAAGGTGGTCGAAGGATTTAAAATCGACCGTTTTGCAAAAGGAAAAATAGATGCAACCGTTGAGGAACTTGTAGGCGAACGTAACGAAATTGCGTCCCTTTTGGACTAGTCACAATTTGTGAGATAAATTATGAGAGTTTTTATCGCATCTATGATCATGGAAAGTTTTGGCCACTTTCGTTTGCGACTTTAAATCCAGGGAGGATAAGGAACGAAAGTGGCCAAAATCTGAATCTGCAAAAGACACCGAATCACTTGCATTGTTTACTAATGTCTCATACTGGTTAACTACCGTGATTATTTACGTTGCTATTTAGCAGGTTTTATATTGCGAATTTCCAGAAAAAACTGCGGTGGTAGGTTTGATCAAACCGAGGGTGGAACTCGTACTTGAAAATAACCTTTCGATACAATTAATTCGCTCTAACCAAGCATACGTAGTAATCGCGGCGTGATAAGTGTTTGTCGATTGAAAGAAAGATTGCTACGCGCCAAGTTGTTACGTTTTACACCCTGGTTCATTGACCGATAGCGCGATGAAATAAGGTGCCTCCTTTTTGGTGGCAAATATTTCCGGCTGGTTGCATAAGGTCAAACGACAGTAGAAAGACCGCAAGATTCCAGGTAGGAAAGTTTGGCTTCGATTGCGCTTTTCCATCGAGTCATATCGTAAAGAAAATGTTCTCGGTCTCCTTCTTCATAGGCGTGTTCTATCTCATAAAAGGCGGTAGTTTCGGCATCAAGCAGCTCGCGGTATTTTGCTAGTATACGGTCATCGATTACACCTCGAATGGACAAGGCAGCCTCCTTTTCGTAAAGCGTTAAAGCAACGATTATCGAATCTTATACCTATGTTTTATTTGATGTTAGAAAAAGTCCACAAGATTTCAACGAATTTATGCTTGCGAATGTCTCGAGTTGTTGAACTGCTAATTTGAGGGTTGCCAAAGTTGGAGTTGTTGGCTGATGGTGTGTGATGCTACGTAAAAGAGCCTGCGATGCGGTTTCTGCTTTGGTCAAAGCGCTTTGGAGCGAGCTAAAGGCAGTTTTGTCTTGCTCTGTAGTTTGCACGGTGTCAAGGCCAATCAATACGTTGGCAACCTCACCTGAAAAACGAGTTATGCCAGCTTGTGTTTGTCTGGCATCTAGAGAGGTGGCAGATAAGGTATCGATTACCGAAATCTGTGAGGGCGCATACTCTTGACAGACGCTGGATATGCTTCGTTTTAGTCTGTCACTCGCTAGAACTTGATTTGCCGATATTAAATTTTTCGCGTTTTGTTTCACGCTTGCGATTTGCAGGACATACGTAGTGGCAATCATGCCGATTGCCACAGCTGTAAAGATCACAGTTATAAGGTAGTGGACTTTGGACCCTTTTCGTTGTCGAGGGATTTTTGCGTATCGTGTTTTGCGAGTTAGGGTAGTTACGCAGCGGGAAACCTTTAGTGGATCATCGGAATCGAGTTCTACTTTGGCTTGGAAGACTTCTGACCACTCGGGACCCTCGAGCCAAAATGGTGATTCTCTAGTTTGACCAGTCCAAAGTAACCCGTTAAAATATCTGAGCTCTTCTTGTTTGTTGAAGACAAAACGGTACCATCCGGGACTTGACGGAAAGTTTAAGTTGACACCTTGACGTTTTCGTTTCACAAGTCACCTGCTTTTTGCACCCAGTTCATTTGCAATAGAGATTACCTCTGCCACGGAACCTGAAATCTTAATTCGACCGTTTGTTAACGCTTCTGAAACCGATATTTTTTTGTCTTTAATTTCACGGGCGGTTTCAAAGTTGGTCTTTAGCGTGATGTCGGCATCGATTTTTCCATTGACGATTGATGTTTGAGTTTCTGAGCCAATCATGATGTAAATTGAAACCAGGTTATCCTGGTCGTGAATTTCTAACGAAAGTGTACGTTCACTAATTAAATCGCTGCCCATGGATTGTTGTACCACGTCAACCGCAATTTCTTTTGCGACATCTGCTAAGTGCTGGTTAGATTCGGTCAAAGAGGATCTCTCGCTTTACTTCTTCAATGGCTTTGGTGACTGAAATCCCCCTTGGGCATGCTTGTGTACAGTTGAACGAAGTCCGACAGCGCCACACGCCGGATTTCTCATTTAGGATGTCAAGTCTTTCTTGGGTACCTTCGTCGCGAGAATCAAAAATGAACCGATGTGCATTTACAATTGCGGCGGGACCTATATAACCGTCGTTTGTCCAATATATAGGACACGAAGTCGTGCAACATGCACACAGGATGCACTTTGAGGTGTCGTCGTACCGTTCGCGGTCGGCTTGAGACTGACGTCTTTCTTTGTAGCCGGGTTCGTCAGAATTTATCAAATAAGGCAATACCGCTCGATACTGAGCGAAGAACGGCTCCATATCTACGACGAGGTCTTTGATTATAGGTAGTCCTCTAATCGGTTCAATGGTCAAATGGGTACCGACATTGCGTATTAGATTTACGCAAGCTAGCTTGTTTTCGCCATTAATAACCATCGCGTCGGAGCCGCAAACTCCGTGAGCGCATGATCTTCTAAAGCTCAACGTACCGTCTATGGTCCATTTCACTAGGTGTAACGCGTCGAGTACACGATCGCCTGCGCGCAAAAGTACTTCATAGTCTTCAAAATGAGGACGCCGATCAGTTTCTGGATTGAATCGCTTGATTTTGAGATGGACTTTGACCCGAGTATCTAGGGTTTTCTCATCGGCCACGTGTTGTTTGTGTGGGATAGTCAAACTAGTACTTTCTTTCCATCGGAGGATATTTCCCACCCACTACAGGTTTATACGCCAAACGTAATGTGCCATCTGGTTTTTTAGTAGTGAGAGTGTGTTTCATCCAATTCACATCGTCGCGAGTTGGAAAATCATCTCTCCAGTGAGCGCCGCGACTTTCAGTTCGAGCTTGAGCGGAAACTACCATTGCCCGTGCGAGTTCAAGCAAATGTTCTAATTCTAGTGCCTCAAGCAAGTCGTAATTAAATACATTTCCCTTGTCGTCTATGGATATGTTTAGATATCGCTTTGACAAATCTTCAATCACACCAAGAGCTTCTTCCAAGCTGTCATGGGTTCGAACAACCGAGGCATTTTTCGTCATCGTCTCTTGTAGCTCAGCCCGAATAATTGCGACCTTTTCCTGGCCATTCGCGTTTTTTAATTCATCAATACGCTGCTGGAAGGGAATGTGCGCGTCTTTTGTAATTTCAGGATGGTCTGTTTCTAACACGTATTGCGCCATTTTTTTTCCACCGCGCCGACCAAATACGACGATATCCAAAAGTGAGTTAGTACCAAGTCTATTAGCCCCGTGCACTGAAACGCATGCACACTCACCCGCGGCATAAAGACCCAAGACCGTGGCGCCGGTTTCATCTGCCAATACTTCTGCGTCGACATTCGTCGGGATTCCACCCATTGCGTAGTGAGCCGTTGGCTGAATCGGTATTTGCTGGGTTTTGGGTTCGATACCAAGATAGGTCCGAGCGAAGTCACTTATATCAGGTAGCTTTGAATCGATTTGCTCTGGTGGAAGGTGTGTCAGGTCAAGAAATACATAGTCTTTTTCAGGTCCAGCGCCTCTACCAGCTACAATTTCGGCATGGATTGCTCTAGAAACCATATCGCGAGGAGCTAAATCTTTCACCGTAGGAGCTACTCGATCCATGAATCGTTCCCCGAGTACATTGCGCAAAATCCCACCTTCACCTCTGGCGGCTTCCGAAAGCAAGATTCCAAAACCGTAAATTCCCGTTGGGTGAAATTGAAAAAACTCTATGTCTTGCATAGGGATTGACTTTTGAAACAGCAGTGCTGGACCGTCGCCGGTGAGGGTGTGCGCGTTCGATGAGATTTTGAACATTTTCCCATATCCGCCGGTTGCCAGTAGCACGGCTTTGGTTGCAAAGACGTGCAGATCGCCGGTCGCTAATTCATATGCAACCACACCGACGACTTTACGTTGCTGCGATGTGTCGTCGAACAAAATGTCAAACACTTGGAATTCATTAAAGAACTTTACGTCGCGGGCAACGCATTGCTGGAAAAGTGTTTGTAAAATCATGTGCCCAGTGCGATCGGCTGCGTAACATGATCGACGAACTGGTGCCTCGCCGTGATTTCTGGTATGCCCCCCGAACCTGCGCTGGTCTATGTGTCCATCCGCAGTCCTAGAAAATGCCATCCCAAAGTGTTCTAGGTCTATTACAGCGTCGATTGCTTCCTTGCACATAATATCGATTGCGGGTTGGTCGCCCAGGTAGTCAGAGCCTTTGACGGTATCAAAAGCATGCCATTCCCAGTAATCTTCTTCGACATTGGCTAAAGCAGCGCACATACCTCCTTGGGCAGCACCAGTGTGGGATCTAGTTGGGTATAGTTTGGTAATGACAGCAGTCTTTACTTTGCCAGCAACTTCAATTGCTGCCCTAAGACCCGCTCCGCCTGCGCCAACGATTATTGCGTCGTAACTGTGGTAATGCACTTTCACACTTAATAGCATTACACGGTTTAAGCGAGTTCCCCATTGTCTGTTGGATATTTGTGGCGGATTATCGAATTTCGCTCGGGCACATTGATTGTAAATGCGTCCAGGTACGTTTGATTGATATTGCTAATTGCCTGGATCGCGCAATTTTGACTCTTCTTTTTCAGGCGACGAATTTTTCCCGTTGGTGATCGTCACTTTTAACTGGGAATACTTGCTCTGATGGCATTGAGAATCGTTATTGCGACTTGAGCACCTATCTTTAAGGTATGGAGCACAAAATTAATACTTTGGGTCAACTGAAATTATCTGGCTGGCAGTCAACATCTATCCGGAATGAAATTCGAAAAAATGTGATTCAAAAGATCCAGCAGGGGTTACCTCTGCTTGAAGGTTTGCACGGTTACGAAGATAGTGTTGTACCGCAGCTGGAAGCTGCATTGCTAGCGGGCCATGACGTAATATTTCTCGGTGAGCGAGGACAGGGAAAATCCAGAATAATCAGATCTTTGGTCTCACTGATGGACGAATGGGTACCTTGTATTGCCGGCTCGGAAGTAAATGATGATCCCTATCATCCGATGTCCAACTTTGCAAAGAGGATCGTTACAGAAATGGGAGACGAAACACCTATTGCTTGGGTGCACAGAGACAACCGCTTCGGTGAAAAACTGGCTACCCCTGACACCTCGGTAGCTGATTTGATCGGAGACGTCGATCCTATCAAAGTTGCAGAAGGTCGCTATTTGTCAGATGAAGCAACGTTACACTTTGGAATGATACCTCGAACTAACCGGGGTGTATTTGCGATTAACGAGCTGCCCGATTTGTCAGAACGGATCCAGGTTGGACTTTTGTCGATTTTGGAGGAAAGAGACGTTCAGATTCGCGGCTATAGGATTTCACTTCCGCTGGATATATTTCTCGTCGCATCGGCTAATCCCGAGGACTATACCAATCGAGGTCGGTTGATTACTCCCTTAAAGGATCGTTTTGGATCACAAATTCGAACTCATTATCCTTTTTCCAACGAGATTGAATTGGCCATTGTGGATCAAGAAGCTATCCGGCACGAGAACTTGCCAATCGACGTGTACGTTCCGCAATACATGCGCGAAGTTGTTGCTTCAGTATCAGCTCTAGCCAGAAATTCTGTTGCAATTAATCAAAAATCAGGCGTTTCAGTTCGTGCAACCGTGTCGAACTACGAAGCGTTGAGCGCTGCGGCTTTAAGGCGAGCTTTAAGAGGCGGTGACGAGCTAGCTGTGGTTCGGGTGTCTGACTTTTGGGTTCTTGAGTCGTCAATGGCTGGCAAGGTGGAACTCGAATCTATCGACGACTCTGATGAATTTGCGGTTATTGAAAAGTTGATTGCCAAAGCTATGTTAGATGTGTTTAGATCGCTGGCCCCGTATGAAGAACTCAAGCCTTTAATTCAACATTTCGACTTGGGATTGGAGATATCGGTCGGAGATGACAGTTCCGACGCCGCCTTGATTAAATTGCTCGATATAGAGCCTTTGGCAAAGACCGTAGAGCGAATTGAGCCGCGACAAGAGCCTGGGGCAAAAGTCGCGTTGATTGAGTTTATTTTAGAAGGACTACATCTGAGCAAAAAGCTAAATAAGTATGAAAGCGACTTTGGTGCGATTTACATTAGGCATCCGAGATGAAACGACCAAGTAGGTATTCGCGCTATAAATACTCCAGGTGGGACGGATCTCAAGAGATCCAGCTTGATGACGAACAGGTATTTGAGGCGTTGTCAGAATCGCTGTTATATCACGGCAATCCTAGCGCCGCCTTGCGCGAACTATTGAACCGTGGCATTGATCGCAAGGATGCTCCCGCCATAATGGGCATTCGGGAGTTGCTCGATAAGATACGAGCGCAACGAGACCAAATATTTAACCAATTCGATCCGTCAGGAACGATGAGCGAGGTTGACAAGGATTTGCGCGACACAATCGCCGAAGAATCTTTAGCTCTCGAGAATTACTTAGAGGCAGCTTTGAGTTCGACGGACAAAGACCGTATTGCGTCCGCGAAAGAGTTCTACATGAGCCACCAAGTTGATCTAAATGCGATGGGTTCGGGAATTGGTGAGAGAATAAAAGCGCTGCGACAATACGACTTTGTTTCGCCCAAGGCTAAAGCGATGTTCGATAAACTAACCAGCGAATTGTCGCGGCAACTTTCAGAACAATATTTTTCTAAGGCCAAGGAAAATTTGTCCAGATTTACGCTGGAGGATCGCGAAAAGTACCGAAATATGCTAGCGAGTTTGAACAGGCTTTTTCAACTTCGAGACCAAGGCGCCGACGTAACCGAAGCGTTCCAAGAATTCATGTCAAATTATGGAGATATGTTTCCAAGTGGGATCGAAAGTTTTGACGATCTAATCGCATTTTTAGTTGCAGCACAAGAAGCTACCGAACTTGCTTTTGGTGCTCTCACTGACACTGAGCGTCAAGAGCTTTCCTCGCTGCTGTCTAATACCTTTTCTGACGCTGATTTAGCCTGGCAACTATCGCAACTTATGCACAGTCTTAAGCCCTATTTAAACGACAGGGAATCATTAAAGGGAGAGTTTCACGGTAGCACGCCAATGAGTCCTACGAGCGCAAAGGCAATCCTTGGCGACTTAGATCAGTTAGATGCGCTCGAGAGTTACCTCCGTTCTGTTTCGAACCCCGACGAATTACTCCGTCTTGATTACGACCAATTACGCGACCTTTTGGGCGACGATGCGGCATCTTCGATCCGCACGCTTGGAACATCTACAAATCGACTCCTTGAATCTGGATTGCTGGATCGAACGAATGATCAATTGTCAATCTCGCCAAAAGGAATCAGAAAACTTGGAGAGTCTGCTCTCAAAGAGGTATTTGCCAATTTAGGTTTCGAAAGTTTCGGTATGCATGATCTTTCACAGCCCAAGCTCGGAATTGAACGAAGCTTTGAAACCCGTAAATATGAATATGGCGATCCGTTGGACATCGCGATCTCTGAAACTTTGCGCAATACGATTGTCCGACAGCGTGGGGGATTGCCGCTTAAAATATCGTTTGAGGACTTTGAGATTGAAACGAAAGAGGCATCGACAAGAGCTGCCACGGTTCTGTGCCTGGATCTTTCTTTGTCGATGTCTTTGAACGGGAATTTTTTGTCTGCTAAAAAAGTGGCGGTGGCTCTACATAGTCTAATATCGAGCCGGTTTCCAAGTGATTATCTGGGCCTCGTAGGATTCTCAGAAGTAGCCACGGTGATAAAACCTGTAGATCTACCTTCAGTATCTTGGGACTATCTCTACGGTACGAACATACATGACGCGCTGCGAAAAGCGCGAGCTTTGCTAAGCCGACAAAAAGGTACTAAGCAGATATTGTTGGTCACAGATGGAGAGCCTACTGCACACATTGATGAATCAGGGAGTCCCTATTTTAGGTACCCGCCGGACCCAAGTACATTGCGCGCAACTCTTGAAGAGGCAAAGCGCTGCACTAGGGCAGAAATTACGATTCACTCCTTTGTCTTGGATGCAAATGAACATCTGAGAACGTTCATGAACTCACTCGGAAAAATAAATCATGGTCGAGTGTATTTTGTCGATTCTACTGATTTGGGAAAACACGTTATGGTCGATTTTGTAAGTAAGCGAAGAAAATGAAATCTCAATTTGCCGAATTAGCGTAACTTGAATATCCAAAGGAACATCGATACAAAACCTGATTGAACGTGGGCTTGAATCGAAGCTTTATATGAGCCGCTTATTATAGATTTGCGACTCTAAGATGTCCGAATTTCATAGTTTATGTCGCTTTCTAAACCGATGTTTCTTGCGATTTGTCGCCAGTAATTCTAGAAGTAACTTGATATTACCGTTACATTTAAGATCTTAGAGTTTTAACAGGTAATTTAGTGACCGCATATTCGAGTTGCCTTGATTTATAGAATAGACTCGGTTATTGAGCGTCTTGACGTGAGTTTAAAATTTTCATAACGAGAAAAATATGAGTTCTATATTCGTATATTCGCAGATTCTTAGGAAAGAAAATTACGTTAAAGCCATGCGAATATAGTTCATTATTAATAACGAGACGAAAAAAAATTTCAAATTACTAAAATATTTTTGTATTGCTATGGCAATGGATGAAATTGAACCCTATATTGGTAGAGTCTAAATAGAGCAGAAAGTCCTAAGTTCGATTTATTTCGAGTTTGAATTGCCAATGCTTGATAGGCAGGTGTATGGTTGCTTTAGAACTTGATTCTAAACCTTTGGGGGAAGGTGGCACATTGACCGTAGTTGGACATGAGCTTTTTGTCGGCAAGGATGATTGGCACGACAAAGCTAAATGCAAAGGGTGGGATCCGGAGATTTTTTACCCGGAACGTGGCGTACCGTCAGCATCTGCGAAAGCAATATGCAACGAGTGTGCGGTCCAAAAAGACTGCTTAGAGTTTGCATTGACTAAGGATGAGCGCTTTGGAATATGGGGTGGATTGTCTGAACGTGAGCGACGGAAATTGTATCGAGAACGCCAGCGCATGATGCCACGAAAACGGACCTTTTTTAGCTGATTTAAATTTTGTTAATTGTCGAACATTGTTTAAATTTGATAGCTGTATAGTTCGACTTAAATGATTGTTTGTTTTTGGATTTTCACTCTATATTCAAGAGTGCACGAAGGAGCAATGCCGGATTCGGCTAATTCCTCAGAGGAGTATTCTTGGATGACGTTTGCTGGAATCAATCCAACTAGTTCGGTACCTAGAATCTCGTAATAATTCTTTACCATTTGTATCACTTGGAGAGGTCCAACGACGGTGGGATTTATTAGGTTGAACGATAATTGGCTTTGTCCGTTTTCATTTAGTGCTAACGTTCGAATGTCAGCACTACGAAGTCGTTTAGCGAGTACTTTTGTCTGCTCTATGTCCGCGTCCAAAATCATGTTGTACGCGACTAGGGGATATCTAGCGCCTACTGCGCAATAACCAGCAGTTGGATGTCCGCTACTTGATCCAATATCCGGGTTAGCGGTGGGGGTTTCTCTCAGGAGCCTGCGTATGTCGGGAAGTGACTTTTCGTCTCCGTATAAGAACGATGGAACGCCTAAATTATCCCATAGCCAATGAGCAAAGTTGTTTCTTAGGTCATTGGCCTGTTCGATCGTGGCTGTTCCCAACGGACAAAACGGAACTACATCCAGCACGCCAATCCGCGGGTGAATGCCCGAGTGCTTTGTTATGTCGAGTGTCTCGACTGCAGTTGTGGCTAGGAGTTTTACGCTTTGGAATAAGTTTGATCCAAAAAGGGTGAATACTGAGCGATTATGGTATCGGTCGGTATGTACGTCAAGGAGTGACTCAGCGCAAGAATTTGCCAGAACGTCGAGGAAAGTTTTATTTTTGCCCTCGGAGATGTTTACAACACACTCAATTCCGTTGACGCTGTCGTATCCATTCATAAGAATTTAGCGGCAGTCTCTATACGTGTCTATATCGCATGGACATGCGTCGTTGTCGAGAAATTCTTCTTCTAGAGCGTTCTGACTCGCCACCCCAAACTCCATGATCGATGTGATTTTCGATCGCATAGTCCAAGCAACGTAGTTTCACCTGGCATTCTGCACAGATTCGCCTAGCAAGTTCAACACCCGAGCCATCACTGGGAAAAAAAAGATCCGGGGGCAAATCTTTGCAATTCCCGAATTCCATCCATGATGTGTCTTTCAAGCAGCTCACCCATCCCGCACAAACAAGATCTACGATCGCGCACACACATCGTAGCGTTCCCGCTTTTCACATAATAGACCGTACATTAAACGATACTGTAACCTAAATTTCTCAAGTTTTAACAAAAGTCCTAAAAAGCAGTTTTGATTTGGGATTGTAGGTTCAACGAAAAGCACGTTTAGATTGTAATGATTAGGATATTTTGAAAGGTGAGGAACCCGCATGTCCTACACAGATGCCGAAGTTGATTTAACACCTATCGCGAATGCTCGAATTGTGTATTTGGGCCCAGTAGCTCCGCATTGGGAAGTTTATCACACTGGGGGAGAACGTAAAGTCGTAGACGCGTTCCGTCAGCGGGTGCTGGCAAGACTTATATTGTTGCCCCCTCATGATCCGCAGTTCAAGAGGAACAGAGAGCGAATACTGAAAGACGCAGAACTCGAGCGTGTCCATGTCGTGTGGGATCTAGGCATCAACGAAGAGTAGTGAGTTCCAGAATTTAGCATCATGCCGTGATGGTGTTTGCACTTCCGTATGGCATTGCTAAGCGTAACGATCAGTTACAGTCTGCTCGAATCAGACATTCCTGAGAGAACTACCGTTTTTTTACCAACGCGCTAATCAATCTGCCTTTTTTGCTCTGATGAATCGCGATTTCTTGAGTTATAGGTTCGAGTTGATCGGTCTGATCGTGTTTCTTGGTTCGTTTAGCTCGCGTCTTGGGTTTTGAGTGCAGTTCGCGATTAGATCCTTTGGATGCAAATACATCGTCGTCACCGCGGTGCCATTCTTGAGAAGCTTCGATTGATTTTGAAAGTTTTCGAGCGTCCAGTTCCATTGTATTTCCAAATACTGCGTTTTTGGTTTGGAGATCAGCGAAGAAACCTGATAAAGGAGCGTCGCTGTCAGGATCGTGGATAACTTCACGCGATTGCACGTCGCTTGGCAAAGCGCGTTCAAGTGTGTCATCAAGCGTGTAAATTTGGGTATCGGATGCACTTGAGTCATGAGCCTCCGACATCGTCTCGTAGGTCTGTGTAGTGGAGGAGTCGAGAATTGTTTCCGCGGGGTCCGAGACGTCGTTCATAGAATCGGGAGATGTAATCGTGTCGATACCTAAGGCCGTTAGATTCATTGCTGGGTAATCGCTGTCGTGCGGCACATCATCCGTGTTAATGCCAGTAAGTCCGTCTGCTATCGCGCTGATTGAGCTAAGTTGTTCAGCGGTGGTTGTTTCGTCGGGGTTTTCGACCTCAATCACTGGAAACCATTCGTGTCGCACGGTTTTTGGGTCGGATGCGAGTAGCGCAACCCTTCGAAGTGTTTCTAGAACGCGCGACGGGTCAAATGCACGGTCCTGAGCATCTCTTGCGTAAGTTACGTTCTCATTGTGTATGTCAGTCTGTTGGGACCCCATAAATCTTTGCTCGGCTCGGCTTTGATCCATTTTGGAAAACTCGGCGGGAACATCGAAGAAACTATTCTCGTCATCAATCGATGAATTAGTCTTTGCTTCTTCAAGTGGCCTGTAAAGTGAGTGGTTTCCTAAAATGCCATCAGAAGAACCAGCTTCAGTTCCAACACTTAGGTCTTGGTCCATCCAAGAAGAACCAGCTTCAGTTCCAACACTTAGGTCTTGGTCCATCCAAGAAGAACCAGCTTCAGTTCCAACACTTAGA
>JAJYGT010000133.1 GCA_021785005.1 Actinomycetes bacterium | reverse complement strand
CTCTCGCGTAAATTTTTAAGCGCACGTAATCTATTGTGAATGAGTCGAGCTTGTCAGCTACGGCTGCGACCACTTCCTTGCGATCCTCAAAAGAGTAATTTATTAGGTGCGCTCCCAAGATAACCGTTCCAAGAAACTCTTCAAACTCTGACCGGGATCCAAGTATGGCTGGGTCATCAACCAAGGCGACCTGTATATCGGTGAAACCACAGCTACGAAGTACCTGGGTAGTCGATTCTGGTGTAGCGAAATTCCAGATTGACCCGGGGTCAATGTTTTTCTTTGTAACATGAGCAAACGCTTTAGAAACCCGTTCTATATTGCCGAAACCGCCGCAGTCAGCCGCCAAGACACCGTTGGGCTTGAGCGCAGAACGCAGGTTGGAAAAAAGTACGCGGTGGTCGGAGACCCAATGGAATGCGGCAACGCTAATTATTGCGTCACATGCGCCTACGACCCCGAAGGGCTCAGTCAAATCGGATTGGATTATTTGAATTCTATCGCCATATTTTTCAGTCTTGTTTCGAAGTATTTGAACCATGGAACTTGACGAGTCAATGGCGATTACTTTGCCACTTGGAAGGCGATCTAGAAGTGAAATAGTATCGCGTCCCGTTCCAGCGCCCGCGTCGAGTACGGTTTCATCTCCGTTTAGCACGAGCGAATTTACGATCTCGGCGCCCCAGCGAAGATGTGGCAAAACGAGTGAGTCGTAACGCTTAGCGTTCCAATTGTCGATCATAGATAGCACCCTAGCTTACCTTTTTTACGTTCGGATAGTCGCACTTTGATCGGTGTACTAAAACGGCGATGGCGTTTATGCCAATCGCCCATGCGTTAGTTTGTTGGGATATAAATGGGTGACGACGTTTTTGGCTCAGGATTTATCGATTGGGATCGCTATCATCAAGACGGAAGTTTTCGCATAGCGTACTGCATGGGTGAACTAGAATTTGTCGCGTACAACGACATTATTTTGTACTGGTCGAGCTGGATTCGTTGTTAGCCACAAGGGATGTTTGACTAGGTTATTCGGAGAAACTATAAACGTAAATGCACCACGACGCCCCGATTGATTTTTCCCTGTTACCCAGTAACTGTTTGCCAGATAGTTTTGGGCGTACCACATTGCACCAAATTTTGCTTTCGGACCTCGCGAAAGAATATGGAACACCAGTGTTTGTATATGATGCTGCCCATATTAAGCAAAAGGCACGGGAAGCACTCCTTGCATCTACATGGGAAGTTTATTACGCATCGAAGGCCTTTTTGTGTCTAGAATTGGCCAGGATTTTTGATGCCGAGGGTCTTGGGCTAGATGTGGCTTCGGGTGGCGAATTACACGTAGCCTTGAAAGCTGGTTTTGATCCTAAGAGGATCCTTTTCCATGGAAACAACAAATCCTACAGCGAACTTTTAATGGCGGTGTCACACAAAGTTGGTGCGATTGTTGTCGATTCTCTGATTGAAATTGAGCGCCTAGACGAAATTGCTAAAGGCCAGGGCATTGTTCAGCCGGTAATTGTGCGCGTCACCCCAGGGGTGGAAGCGCACACGCATGAATATGTAATGACTGGACAAGAAGACTCGAAATTTGGATTTTCTATCAAAACCGGGAAAGCAGCAAAAGCTATAGACGCCGTACGCTCCTCTGTTCATCTGGAATTTGAAGGTATACATGCTCACATTGGCTCGCAGATTTTTATCTTAGACGCCTATCAGAGAGAGATTGAAAGTTTTGGGCTACTAGTTGAAACTTATGACCCGAGAACTGTAAATGTCGGTGGCGGCTTAGGCGTGGCATACATGAACGGGGAAGTTAGTCCCACCTTCAACGAGTGGGCTTTAGGGATCAACAAGGCACTCCATGAGATTAATGTGAGCCAAAAGACGCGAATCATCATCGAGCCGGGTCGATCATTGATTGCAAGTGCTGCACTTACGCTATACACCGTTGGAACAATTAAAGAATTAGAGGGACTAACAACCTACGCTTCGGTCGATGGTGGCATGAGCGACAACCCGCGACCGGTGTTGTACGGAAGTGGGTATGAATCTTTTATTGTTGATCAAGTAAATGCGCCTAGACCACAACTGGTGACGGTGGTTGGCAAGCATTGTGAGAGCGGTGACGTCGTGGTACGCGATGCTAAAATGCCGAGCACATTAACGGTGGGTGATGTGATTGCCACCCCAGTTACTGGGGCGTATGGGTATTCCATGGCCTCAAACTACAACCGGGTGCCAAGGCCCCCCGTGGTATTCGTCGACGAAGATGGCGCAAAAGTTGTAATTCGAGGAGAAACTTTCGACGATTTAACGCGATTAGAGATATGAACGGCCAGACGTAATTTTCGAGTTGTGCTGTTAGAGCCGTTTATCGCCATGTTCAATTTTTGTTTTAGTTAGAGTTTAAATTTCGACTTTCGCCGCACAGATGTTTCGTAAGATCTTTAAAGGGTTCGCAAATACTGCAAAGATTGCGCAAGTTGGCTTTGGTTTTTTGTTGTCTCGCAAAGCTTAGGTTTGTGATTGGGCACCTCCAACATTTTTGTAGTGGTCGGAATTGCCTAAGATAAGATTGTGGTCATGCCACGACATTCAAAACAGGCGTATCGTGCCCAGTTCGAAATGGGAATTAGCAATTGAGGATGGTGAGTAAGATTCCAGTACGAGTTGGCATCCTTGGCTGCGGAAACGTTGGTTCTGAATTGGTGAAATTACTAACCCGTGATGCGCAAATTATAAAATCTCAAACAGGAGAGAGCTTCGAGATCAAGAACATTGCGGTAACCACGCTTGACCGACAACGTCCGCTTTGGGTCAACCGAGAACTGTTAACCACGCACCCCGAAGAAGTTGTGCAAGATCCTGATGTGGATATCGTGGTTGAAGTGATGGGCTCGATTTCGCCAGCAAGAGAACTAATTGAAAAGGCATTGGCGAACGGCAAGTCG
>JAJYGT010000140.1 GCA_021785005.1 Actinomycetes bacterium | reverse complement strand
TACGTGAACTACCTCATCCCGGATACACCCCAAGCTTTTGAAGCAGTTAGAAAGTCGAAAAGAGCTCTTACTAGCAGGAGAAGCAGATTGGGCTCTAGGCGAGGCTCTCGCCTTTGGTTCGTTGTTGTTAGACGGTCACGATGTAAGGATGGCGGGTCAAGATTCCAGACGTGGAACTTTTTCGCACCGTCATGCGGCGTTGATAGATTATCGAACTGGCGAGAACTATGTGCCATTGGAAAATATTGAGCGCTTCCTTGGTCCGGACCAAGGATCTAAAACCGTTGGACGGTTCATGCTGTATGACTCTTTACTCTCAGAATATGCTGCTCTTGGGTTTGAATATGGATATTCGACTATACGTAAGGACGCATTAGTTATCTGGGAAGCACAGTTTGGAGATTTTGCTAATGGCGGGCAAATTGTTATTGACCAATTTTTAGCGGCCGCACATGACAAATGGGACCAAAGCTCTGGTCTTGTTATGTTGCTTCCGCACGGCTACGAGGGTCAAGGTCCGGAGCATTCTTCTGGACGCCTAGAACGCTTCTTGCAAAGTTGCGCGGGGGAAAATATGGCAGTTATGAACTTAACTAATTCTGCACAATACTTTCATATGCTTCGCGCCCAACCAAAGCGATCAAAACCACGGCCGGTCATTTTGTTTTCTCCGAAGTCGTTGCTTCGAGCAAAGACAAGTCGCGTGCCAATCGACGAGCTAGTTAATGGTAGCTTTGTGCCAGTTTTGGATGATCCGTCTATGTCTAATGTGGATACCGGACCAGGGTACGACGCGGAGCAGGTAAAAAGGATTATTTTGTGTTCTGGCAAGGTGGCCTTTGACGCTATTGCCAGGCGAGATCAGCTAATGAGCCTCAATTCAAAGAGTGACCTCGGTGTGGTTGTCCGCGTCGAGCAACTCTATCCGTGGCCTGTAGACGATCTTCGGAGAATTTTTATGAAGTACAAAAACGCAGCGGAAGTTGTATGGTTGCAAGAAGAGCCCGAGAACCAGGGTTCATGGACCTTTGTTCACTCGCAGCTACATGACCTATTAGGAGAGTCATTTCGACTTCGACCCGTTTCTAGGGTAGCTGCTGGTTCTCCAGCTACAGGTTCCGCCGCGATGCATGCTCTCGAGCAAGCAGATTTGCTTTACCGTGCAGTGGAGTGGAAAGTGCAAGACGCTCAAGCACTTCGAATGCACTAACGTTAAGTTCAATTAGCAGCCTAGGCGAGTTTGAACAGGATTTGCTTTAGGCTGTCATTGTGAAACCAGATGAACTATTACCGCACAGACCCCCGTTTCTTTTTGTAGACGAGATTACTGAGCTCGTGCCTGGAAAATTTGGGCGAGGTACTTGGCAGTTGACAGGCGAAGAGGAGTTTTTTGCCGGACATTTCCCGGTCAGACCAGTCTTGCCAGGCGTACTACAAGTCGAGTCATTGGCTCAGCTTGGCGGTTGTGTTGTTTTGGCAGACCCCGCATATGTTGGGAAAATACCTTTATTCGGCGGCATCGACCGCGCTAGATTTCGTCGGCTAGTTGAGCCTGGCGATCTCTTGGAGCTTGAGGTGACTCTTTATAATTTGAGTTCAAGGGCTGGAAAAGGACGAGGGATCGCCCGTGTTGGGGACGCAGTTGCAGTTGAAGCCGACTTCATGTTTATCATTACCGAGCTTTAGTGCGCCAGGCTATGCGATACAACGCTACCACTGCGAGAAATAAAAAGTGAGAATTGCAACATGGAATGTAAACTCTCTTCGGGTCAGACTCGACCGTGTTTTGGCGTGGCTTGATGTAAGTGAGTGTGACGTTTTATGCATACAAGAGACCAAGTTGGCGCAAGATGCATTTCCAACGGACGCATTTAGCGAACTCGGTTATGAGATTGCGCACTATGGGCAAGGTCAGTGGAATGGTGTCGCTCTAGCCTCACGGATTGGGCTCTCTGATGTACGACGTGGGATTACCGGTTTCGATGATAAAGAGGCACGGGCAATTATAGGCACATGTTCAAACGTGCGAGTGATGTCAGTTTATGTTCCAAACGGGCGATCATTAGATGATCCGCACTACCAGTACAAGCTGCGGTGGCTAAAGGCACTAAGAGACGATCTTGGCTTCGAGTTAAAAAGACACGCTGACCTTTTAGTTGGCGGAGACTTCAATATTGCTCCGCGAGATATTGACGTATGGAGCATTGATGCCCTTCAAGGAGCTACTCACGTTTCGACGCGCGAGAGGGAATGCTTTGAGGATTTGTTAAATCTCGGCATGGAGGATCTTTTTCGAAAGTTTTTTTCACAGGAGCAACTTTTCACATGGTGGGATTACCGCGGTGGATCGTTTCACAAGCGCCAAGGAATGCGAATTGATTTACTCCTCGGGTCGGCTTCGTTATCGAATCGGGCACTATGGACGCTTATTGATCGAAACGAACGAAAAGGGACTCAACCATCAGACCACGCTCCCGTGGTGGTTGAGGTTCAAGCCTAGAGGACTACTACGGCGAGACGCAAACAACGCAATTAGCTTTCGCTGGCTATTTTTATGATAGTTTTGCGTAAAGGTCCGCAATTTGAAAAGGTATCGTTTTTCTAGCATTTTGTTACAGAACCGCTCATCCACTCCTTGATGTGGCCACTTATTGCTTTTCATAATCGCTGTTATACGAACTCTATTAGTTACCTATTTTTTAGACCGTTTGTAGCTCGTTTCAACGCGTAGCATAATTTTATTACTTCATCACAATAGCTATTGACAAAATTTTCGTAAATGTCTGTGCATTGCTCGAGCTCTTTTCTCGATATTGGTAGCGTTTTTGCGATTGAGGCAATTAGTTTTTGGCTCGCAAAATCGTCAACTGTAGTTCCAAGTTTCTCGCACTTTCGTTTTGACCAAAGTGCAATAGTCTCCAGTACCGGGTCTGCATCCAATTCGGTAGCGTTAGTTCGAAAGAGGCGTCGTCGGTTGCTTTCAATAATTCGAAGGGCGTCATTTTTGCTAGCTCGTGCGGGTAATCCGTAACCGAGGGATCCTTTGGATACATCAAGGAACTCACTGGCGCGTCGGAGCGTGTTTTTATTGCCCCTTTTCTTGGCGTAAGTAAGGGTGAGTACATCTCGTGCCCTTGTGATCCCTACGTAAAAAAGGCGCTTTTCTTCTTCGAATGATTCTAGGTCGACAGATTTTACGTGTGGTAGAACGTCTTGTTCGAGTGCTACAAGAAACACAGTATTCCACTCAAGACCCTTTGAGCGATGGAGAGTCGTTAGCGTTACTCCGTGTTTCTTGCTTGAAATAACGTCGCTTGCCCGCACGTTAAAGTAATTTTGAAACGTGAGAACGTCTATCTCCGGATCGTTCCTCACTGCTTCAGTTGCCAATTGCAGTAGGTAATCCACTGGACTATCACCTTTGGAGGTGTTGTCACTATCGAGTTCATATTCTTCAACTAGATCTGCAATCATTCCAATGCCCTCTTTTAGGCGCCCCCGTGGGCCGATTACGTCAATCAAGTGCTTGAGCACTGACTTCGTTGACGCATCTTGTTTAGCATGCGTGACACCGATAATTTGATATGCAATTCCCAATTCGGTTAAAGCGGTTCCGAATGGCGGCAACAAAGAGTTTGTTCGCGCTAATATCGCTATTTCACTGGGATGCGCTCCAGTGTTGATAAGGTTCTCAATGGATTTAGCAACACTAGTTGCTTCGTCTAAAGCATCATCGAAAACAAGCAACCTAGGCTGGATTCCACTTGGTCGCTGCGCATAAATGGAAGTACCATGCGCACCCGTGGTATGGTTGACGAAGGTATCTGACGTTGCATTCGCCATGTCTACAATTTCTGGTGTTGATCTGAAATTACGCGTGAGATATCTGAATTTAGCTCCTTGGAAGGTTTTGTCGAATTCGAGCATAAGCGCAGGTGATGCGCCATTCCAGGTATAAATTGCTTGTTTAGGATCGCCCACCACGCTTAGATCGGGATACTCGCCAATAAGGTTCCGTAAAAGATTAATTTGCGCCAGGTTGACATCTTGGAATTCATCTACGTAAAAGTGTCGAAACCACCATCTCACCGTTTGCGCAAAGCTTGGGTTTTCTTCCATGATTGACCCAGCTCTAATTACCAAGTCATCAAAATCGAGACGGTTAGTCCTTGTCTTGGCATTTTCATAGGCGGTGTAAATTGAAGCAATTGTCGTCACTTTGAGTCGCGGTTGCGATTCAAGACTTTTTCTCCATGAGATGTAACGCGTTGGGTCGATCAAGTGTGCTTTTGCAAGTTCGATTTCACGCGCTATTTCGGACAGCAATAGCGTTGAAATCAGAAAACCTGAAGTCGAATTTCGGGTGATATCATCAATTTCATCTGCTATTCCAGGGTCGTTTTTTAGGATCCAACTTAGATCCTTTGCCTTGTTCGTAATTAGAATTGGCACCGTTCGCTTTAGTTCTTGGTGATATTTCCGGATTATTTGAAAGGCGAATCCGTGAAATGTCCCGATCCAAGGCATCTCATAAACTGCGAGCGATGACAGCCGAATTTTGAGTTCGTCCGCCGCTTGATTTGTAAAAGTAATTGCAACGGTGTTTTTGGGACTGATTTGCGGATCTAGTGCCCTAAGTGCAATTCTTCGTGTTAGTACGGTAGTTTTCCCACTCCCGGGACCGGCGATTATGCAAAGCTGCTGACTCGTATCGCGCACAGCGACAGCTTGCTCGTCAGTCAGCCCATTTAGTAGCGAAAATTTCGTCATCGTGATGCTTCGACCCGTCCGTGTATGGTAGCCAAATTACCTATCGTTTTATTTTAATGGCCCAAATGTTGGCGAAAAGAACATAGCATCAGTGGGTTCGGCGCAACAAAACCACGCTTCACTTAGTTTTGCCACATCGGCGTTCACTAGACCATACTTGGGCTCTACGTATTCAAACCCGAGTATGTTACAAACTAGTTGTAACGATTTATCAAAAATTGCAACAGGTGACTCACCACAGCTGCTTGCAGCTGCCAGTTTGGTCAGTTCTTGTTGTAATATTTCAAGCTCGCTATACGGTGAGACCCATTCGTAGCTGAGCGGACTATTTGGTAAAGGTGACAAGAAGCAATCTTTGGTAACGTCGTTTTGCAACAGGAGCGAACCGTGAGGTACCAAGAGGCGAATCGAAAATTGTATTGGATCAACATTACCGACAATATTGTTGTTGATCACGAAGTCGAACAGTTCTTTGATATCTTGGGGTTTTGTCCAGGGGGTAAACGGTAGAAGTGACGGTCGGATCTCAATACCAACTTCGCGACACAGCGATATGGCTTTTTCCATGTCACTTCGGGTGTGGTTTTTGCCCAAGATGCTAAGTACTTCTTCTGACGTATGCTCGAAAGCGCTAACGATGAACAAGCAACCAAGTTCTCTTAGCTCCGGTAGAAGTGCTTGATGCTGGATTAGATGCTCTACTTTAATGGTTGCATCGAACGTGAGATCGGGATGGTATTGATGCATTTTTCTAAGGATTTTCATTGCGTGTATCGGAGCATTTAAAAAATCAGGATCCCCGAAAGTAATGTGGCGCGCACCTGAGTCAAAGAGTTGATTAATTTCGTCTAGTACCCAACGCAATTCGTTTATTCTGATTCGACCGTTATATACAACCGGCACAGGACAATGCAAACATTTATGGTTGCAGCCTCGAGAGGTCTCTACGTATCCCACCAGCGTTTCACTTTCGCCGCGCTGCAATCTGGTGTAATTTTCAATTGAAAGTGCTTTGTCTCGGCGCAGACGGGCAGGCCTGGTTTCGTCAAGACTTTTGGTGCGTTGGGCTACGGTTCTAGCCAAAGTAAGTGCTGCGGCATCGGCATCACGTCCATTTAACCAATCCAGGATATCTTTTTGTGTTTCACCGCTGGCCAAAAGACCAATTTGCGCCGCCAGGTCAAGTCGGTCCAGGTTTGTTGCATATAGGCCAAATAAGCCGATCGGGAGTCGTGGATACTCTGCTTCAATAAGTTTTATTAAGTCAAGGGCGATTGAGGTGGCCGTGTGCATCGGTACCGAAATCAATATGGCTTGTGCCCATGATAAATTGCCGTCCAGCGATTCATCGTAACTGTCACTTTTACTGAGGTCGAAAAGCTTTGTATCGTGGCCGTTAGATTCCAAGTAGGTACATAATGTGAGGCTTGAATACGGTTGATGTCCAAGTTCATAAGTTGCGATAATTAATACTTTCATAATTACCACGATAGGTCGACAATTACACTGTCATTCAATCTTGATATCGAGTTGTGCGTACGCTTCACGCAACGCTTTTTCGACGGCAGTTGTCGTGGGTGCTTTAGCAAAGATAAATCCGAGGTATTGATTGTCGTAGGGAAGTGGCAACACTTTAGATCCTGTGGCCAAGGTTATTTCTATTTTGTTTACGAAGCGAACTTTGTTAGCTTCGTCGATGCCATCCACTTGCTTTAAGGTTCCAGCTTTTGTGATGGGAATCATATATACGCCAGACGCCTGATGCTCTCTGGTGATTCCAGAAAGTTTGTGCGCAAACACGTTCTTTAGAATTAGTTCTTCAAGTGACTCAGCTGCTGTGAACTGCAGCGCATCTGAGCAATTTCCTCCGATTGACCTTGCGGCAATGTCAATCGGTACCCACGTGAAGCTAGGCGTCAGGCGAAGCTCCATGTGAATTGGCCCTTCCTTGACTCCAAGTGCTACGATGCACTTCAGTACAGTGTCTTCGAGGTTCGTTAGGTTCTCAGTGTCGAGTCGTGGCGGTGTGATGTAAATTGTTTCCGCGAAGTATGGGCCATCGAGAGGGTCAGGTTTTTCAAAGACAGCCAAAATCATAGGGTTGAAATCCTCCACAAGAACTTCGACTGCATATTCGTCCCCAGGGATAAATTCTTCCACGATAATTTGTTGACGGTCTATGTTGGTTGTCACCACCAAGTTGTTAACGATTTCTAGCGAAAATTCAAGTTCTTGGTAGTCGTTAGCCAAAGTAACACCCAACGAACCAGAACCCTTTGAGGGTTTTACGATCACTGGAAATTCAATTTCTTTTGAAAAGAGATCATCGCTTTGACTAATTTGAAATTGTCGAGGTTGAGCTATACCTTGTTTTTGAAGAATTTTGCGAAGGGATGCTTTGTTTCGAGTCGCAAGAATTCCTGGGTTAGCTACGGACCTACCTTCAAGTGCTGTTCTGGTCCATTCTGCTACTTCGACTCCGGCCTCATCGACAGCGAGAACGCGTGAGATCCCTCTTCGCTTAGCTTCAGCGGCCAAGTTAGCCCCGGCGAGTTTTGGATCACAGAATGAAAACGAATCAATAACGCTATTTGAATAGTCAGGTGGTGAAAAATCGCTGTCTGTGGCGATTACAACCCCCACGTCGAGCTTTCTGGCGGCATCTAAAAAACGCTGAGCACGATAGGTGTTGGCTGGGAGCACTAATAAAATTTGACTCTTTGTCAAAAGTTCCTTCTCTCTTTAACCCTCTTGGAACATTTAGCATGCGAATGCATGATTCTATTTCATGATCTGGTCTGTATTGGCGCGAGTCGTATGGCCAAAGTTAATTGTTTTTTACGGCACCTTTTTATGTTAAATCCGTAAAAGGCGGACAAGCAATCGCTGTTATGCAATATAGATCTACATTTGCCCTAAAGTGGTAATAACAAACTTTATTTAAAAAGCCAACTATGGTTGGACAAAAGGTGGTAAGCGAATGCCGGGTCAAATTTTGGAGCTATCCGACGAAGCGAAGGATCTTGTGCAGACCGTTCAAGCGGACGAAGCTGATGGGGCATCTCTGGCACTGTGGGTTGAGGTTTCAGGGGTTGGTGCAAGTGGCTTTACCTACGACGTGTATTTCCAGGCAAGTTCCGAAGCCACCAAGTTCGACGCGGTCAGCGAAGTGTCGCCTGGACTGTTAGTTGTGGTACCCGAGAAAAGCGTGGATCGTCTTCGTGGCAGCAAAATGGAAGTCAGTGTCGAAGATGGTAGCTTGATAATTATAAACCCTAACCCGGCTTTTCCTCCTGGTCAGGTTGCACCTGAGGGATTTGAAAGTGCCACTTTAGAAGGGGTTATTGCCGAAACAATTATCAATGTCCTAGCCGATGAAATCAATCCGTCAATTGCTAGCCACGGCGGTAGGGCCGATTTAGTTGGGGTTAATGGGAACACAGCGTTTCTGAAGCTATCCGGTGGCTGTCAAGGGTGTGGAATGGCATCAGTGACACTTTCTCAAGGAATTGAAGTCGCTATCCGGGAGGCGGTGCCTGAAATTACAAATATTGTCGACGTAACCGACCACCTGTCGGGGACAAATCCCTACTATCAGGCTGCCAAGAAGTAAATATCGTAGAGACAACAAGGGCGACTCAATGAATGAAGTCACCCTTGTTCAATGACTGTCTCCGAGCGCTTCGGTGTTTGTTCGCGCTCGGAGCTTTAATACATGTAGCTGCTTTATTCCGCTGGTTCTACGGCTTCAATTTCTATTTCGATGTTCAACTTGTCGCTAAGCATCATGCCTCCGCCATCTAGCGGTGCGTTGAATTCCATCTGAAAATCTTTTCGCGAAATTACTCCTTTGGCAGAAAATCCGGCGCGAACGTCACCCTGTGGAGATTTTGAAACACCATTGAATTCAAGATCAAGTTCGACCGCTTTACTAACTCCGTGCATTGTCAGATCTCCAGTTAGCTTGTAACTGTCTGAGGTAGGCGTAACTGCTGTGGATGTAAAGGTTATGGTTGGATACTTTTCGATATCCAAAAAATCACCGGTTCTAAGATGATTGTCACGCATCTCCTGACCCGTGAATATGCTGTTGGCCGCGATATTTGCGATAACTTTTGAATCTAGGATGTCTTCCCCGACTTCAATTGAACCAGAGAAATCGGTAAAACGACCGCGTACTTTTGATACTACAAGGTGTTTTACTAAAAACTCGACGGTCGAGTGTACGGGATCTACGGTCCAGATACCGGGCTTTAGGCCCATGCTAGACGCACTAGTTGGAACTGACATTTATTGCACCTTTCGCTAAACTGGTATTGCTACCTAAATAACTAAACATAGTTGCGTACGCAAATAATTCCGTTTAGGACTAAGATATTAAATTAAATATGGTAGTAGATTCAGTGCATTGGTTAGAACCTGACGAGCTTAAAGCCTGGCGAACATTTGTGAGGTTTGATTCAATTTTGATGGCCAAACTGGATTCGGATCTGGTTGCAAAATTTGGACTTTCAATTGCCGAGTACGAGGTTCTGGTACATCTGTCGGAGGCTGAAAACCACGAGTTGAGGATGTCTTTATTGGCTGACCTGTGTTTGGTATCTAGATCCGGGTTAACCAGGCGACTTGAGCGTCTAGTCGATCAGGGATTGGTTGAGAAAAATATCTGTCCGAGTGATCGGCGTGGGATGAATGCCAAACTAACCGATATAGGATTGGCTCGCATCATTGAGGCTGCACCTACGCACGTGGCCGGAGTGCGCAATTACTTTATTTCGAAGTTTTCCAAGGAAGACCTTCATACTTTTACTCGGTTTCTGGCCGGTCCACTTGCGGATTTGCAGCATAAGACTGATTGCGGTGCACCGTGTGACCAGCCAGACGATTAATTTGGGCGCTTCAAAGTCTTAGTAAGATTCAATTTTATCCCAGCTGTTTGAATTATCTCCTGTCAAAACCGCGTCTTGGAGACTGCTTTAATTTCTTACAAAATTGACGAGGTCGTCGCGCTAGCGCTAGTAGCGCCCGTCGTAGTCGTCGTGGTTGTAGGCAATACCGTCGTGCTAGACGTACTTTGTGGTGCAATTGAAGTGGTTGTGAGAACCGGCGATTCAGTTGTTGTCGTACTTGGTATTTGGTTCGATGTTGTCGAAGTGGATTGAATTTTAGAGTTTACTACAGGGTGCGCGGGACCAAACGGTGGGTGATCGTAAACCGACATAGCATTCGGGACAGAAGGATGGACATAGCCCACATTTCCGGCACCAAAAGCGCGCAGTATATTTCCTGTGATCTGTTCAGTCACTGGGTCTGGGCAAAGACCTGTAAAAGGTGGACAGCCAGCCACTAGTGATACTACCCAGTAATTGGTGCCTGTGGCGAAAACTCCACCTCCAGTTGACGTGCTGTAGTAGGACATGTCGGAAAAATAAGGAGCGTTGCGGCATAACACCGGGGAATGTGCCAGGATTTCGAGATTCGTCGGATGGGGAGCGTAGGGAGAGAACTCATCGAATTCACTTCCGATCAAGTGGGGAATCGTCGTCCCGAGTCCGACATGTGCCCCGGAAAAAATCCAGCTTGTGGGATTTGTGATCACCATCGGTGCATTGACTGGATTGCATGCATAGTGAAGTCCGATCAAGGCACTTTCGTCGTTAGGATCGGGATATGAGGGCCAGTTGGCAGTCACGTTTGCGTTATTTTTTCCAAATAGCGGATCTAAAAACGGATTACGATAATTAACAATAATTCGATCATTGCCCAGTGGCGAACTGTCAAACCTTATTCTTCTAAAGATTGCATTCGCGCCTAAAAATACCAGGCTATGACCACTGTCTATGCCACTTTGCAGTGCACTTCGCATCACGGTGGAGTAGTATTCGTCATGGCCTAACGATACTACGACATTATGGTTTGAAACCAAGGTTGGATGTTCGTGTAAATATATTGAATTAATATAGGTAACGTTAAGACCGAGCTTTTCCGCCAGAGCTACCAAAGGAAGCTCGTTACCCAAGAAATCAGCCGCCCCAAATCCGAAACCGTACGAATAGGGTCGGTCAAACGAAACTTTGGTTGCCCGAGCACCGTAGTTAAAGGACGGACCGTGATAGAGCGAATATCCGCCATAAGAATTGTATGCTTCCCAAGTAGTTACCGAATTCATGATGGCTATTGCTGAGTTGGACGTTGGGTCAACGATCGTAAGCGGAATGTATTGCTGTTGGTTCCCGTTTCCTACCAACTTCAAAAGGTAATCCCCAGGTACGAAGTTCGCTGTTATTGTTAGGTTCACTGACATTTTCCAGTTCGAGCACTCGGTGGTGTTAGATGAGGCTAGAAAGAGGCAGTTTGGTTGTTTTGCGCCTTTCAAAATAGGCGATGTCCAAATCAAATGTCCAAGGAGACCTTGATACCATCCCATTCGATATGCTTGGACTTGAAATGTATTTGCGATGGTTGAGACGTAAAGTGGAACGTTGGAACCGACTTGAGCAAACGTGCTCGCTGCGAAGCCTTGAATTTGTCCTCGGATTTGATTTCCGGTGATTCTCCACGCCGAGGTTCCAGGCAATTCATTTTGCGCTTTGATCGAGCTTGAATACAAAGATCCAGGCGTAAGGCGTGGAAATAGCGCAGTTGAAGAGTTGCGTAGAACCGCGCCCGTTAATATTGGTGGCGGATTGCCTACCGATTTTCCATTAGCAACGCTGTGAAATTGTGGTACCGCTTTTGCGTACGGTAAAGCATCTGCAGATGCACGAATTCGAACTATTGCGTAGGTGGAAACGAATCCAATGGTCGCCGCTAGAAAAACAATCGCTATGACCCATCGGCCGTGTGAGTTTCTCTTAGGCAATCTGTGCGCGCTCAAACTTCAGGCTCCTTTTGGGTTCACTACTTTAGCTTCGAATTATGATAATTTCCCATACGACAGAATCGCTGGTGTTTGGTTATAAGCAAACCAACCTACCATTCGATGTTGACCTTTAGGTAAAGTGCATGTCGCGCTATCGCAAAAACTCACCCCTGTACCACGTTCTATAAGCGTTTTTTCCGAGCGAAACGGTCGGCGATGATCGCCCAGACATAGTTGAGCAAGTCGAGGTGGTGTGATGGCTAAAAAATGGGTTGCAGTAAACTAACTGTTAGTACTTGGTCAAAGCAACGCGGTTCGAGCTCGAATTGTTTAAGCTGCGATTTATCTTTTTGCCAATTTTGGGGCAATAAGGAAATTCTACAGGAGGAGATTTATGAAGTTTATTTCATTTATGAGTACTACTAAAGGACGCTACATTAGGATCGGTGGCGGACTTGCACTAATTGCTATTGGAGGCGTCAAAGGGCGTGGATGGTACGCTCTTTCGATGTTTGGTTTGGCTCCCTTGCTAACTGGAGCGCTTAATTATTGTCCAATCACTGCGCTTACTCGCAAACGTGGGGAAACCGCAAGCTCAAGTGTGGCATAGAGCCTCTCACAACCCGGTAAACACTTGCCTTGGTTGTAGAGTGCCATAGATCCACATCGAAGTTTAAAGATTCCAGGACTCCGAGGCAAAATGCAATATTATTCCGAACTAGTGCTGCCAAGAATCATCGAATTAGCTTGTGGCTCCAAACGACTCGTGGATTGGCGAAAGCTTGCAACGGATCAACTATTTGGGAGAGTTGCTGAAATTGGTTTTGGTTCCGGAGCGAATTTTGGACTGTACCCTTCGTCTGTTTCTAAGGTGATAGCTGTTGAACCATCACGCGTCGCAATGCGAATATTTGATAAGAAAATGGCACGGCAAAATATTCAATCTGAAGTTGATATTGTGCGACTACGAGCGAGCGCTATCGCGTTACCGCTAAAAGATGCGAGTTTCGACTGCGTGTTGCTCTCGTTTGTACTATGCAGTGTTGGCGATTCAGCGACTGCGATGGCCGAGATAAAACGCATTTTAGCTCCTAACGGAAAGGTTGTATTCGTTGAGCATGGCTTGGCACCGACGCTTGGAGTACAAAAGGTACAATTCGCCTTCAACAGAACTGAGCAACGCGTTGCGGGCGGATGTCAACTTGTTTTAGATGCGAAGCTGATAATTTCAAATGCCGGATTTGAAGTCTCTGTGATAAAGACAGGCTACGGTCCGGGTCCACGCCCGTGGGGTTACATGACAGTGGGCGTTGGAGTTTTATCTTAACCGCCTGAGGCTTTTAGCTCTTCAGACGGGGTTTTGTCAAAAATCAACGTCCTAGATTTTGCTCATAAACGACAGACGGTAATTATGTTGCTAAATTCGCGCACGAGATCCTAACGCTTGAAGATTTCTGCTGCTGATGTCGTTTTGTGACCCCAAACAAGCTCTATGATGGAAGATTATTTGTGAGGGTCGTTGCCGAGTTGTTTTGGCATAGTTGAAATATTATTTTCTTCAAAAATATTAAGGACGCGGACATTGGAAATCACACACGGTGAAATAACGCTGATCAATGGTCCAAACCTCAACCGCCTCGGTGTTCGGGAACCGGGAATCTATGGCACCGCGACGCTAGAAGATATTGAGGGCAACACAATAAAATCGGGTCAAGATCTTGGATTTGCTGTCGATTGTCATCAATCCAACTTTGAAGGTGAATTGATAGATTTCCTCCATAATTCTGATGGCAACGCGGGTGTGATCATTAATCCAGGTGCATTGACGCACTATAGTTACGCGCTCAGAGATGCAATCGCCTCCATATCGACGCCGTGTGTAGAAGTACACATTTCCAACATCTACGCTCGCGAAGAATTTAGGCGGCATTCTGTGATTTCTCCTGTCGTATTGGGAGTGATTTCAGGTTTCGGCATAATGGGCTATGATTTAGCACTCCAAGTCATTGCTCGCCACGTTTGCAAAAAGTCCAGTCTTTGACCGTAGCGTTACCACTTAGCAAAAATTTACGATCCCACCGTGGTGTCAATATCTGATTCGCGACAGCATCTACAAGCGTGTAATAAGACTCGTCTGATGAGCCTGCATGTTTTTTGCCAGATCAAGTCACCGGATTTGGTTATTTGGCTGTTCGCAACGTGGGCAGAACATTCCACAACCTTACTCTAAGAGATCTGTTTTTAGTTGACTTAATAGTTTGGGTGTTACGCCGATCGTGATCAAGTAATTGGTGACGCTTTGGTAATTGTCGTCGATCCAGGTCAAAACGCGGTTTAGATTGTACGGGTCTGCGCTCATCACAACGGGAGGCAATGCGCGAAGTTGTTGTGCTAATACAGGCGCTTTATTGTCTAGCCAAACCAACATCGAGTCGATGGATAGCTGTGTCAGTTCATAATCTGCTAAGACTTGTTCGCGAAAAACACCTAATGCTTCAAGCGCGAGTGCAGCTATGAGTCCGGTTCGATCTTTCCCAACAGCACAGTGAAACACCGCCGGATGGCTCTTAGGCTCGCAAATCTGTTCAAAAACAGCTTTTATGCCAGGTGAACCTTGCGTTAGGATCTCAGTGTAACGTAAAAATATATACTCGCCCGTAGTGTCACCGATAGCTTTGGAATGGTCTGCAGATATGTCGATCAGTGAACGTTGGTA
>JAJYGT010000050.1 GCA_021785005.1 Actinomycetes bacterium | reverse complement strand
CTGGCTCGGACGATTCTCACTTTAGCTTCACCAGGGATAGTTGTGTCCAGCCCATTAACTCTTGACGAAGTTGGGTTTACCTTGGCAATTGGCGTCGCATTCTCCCTGATGTCTTTGCTCCCTCAAGCTGTTGGAATGCCGAGGAAGTCAAAGGCGTCTATTGACGGTGCGTGAAAACTAAAGTTGATTTGTTTCATAAGTCGTAACGAATTGGGCGCGAGTTTTGGCTACGAATCTGATGGAAACAAATAGGAAATTCCGTTATGAATAACTGATGTTGAAAAACGTCCGTTGTCAAAAGCGCGAGGTAGGAAGATTTCAGTTGGAGATGCGTCCACGATTGGGTATTGCGATAAATGATTTGTGCACGTATGATACCGATCTTGGTCAGCTAGGTGAATTTTACTTTAAAGGAGAAATGTTGCCGACTTTATCGGACGTCTCATTGGCGGATGATTTATCTCGCAAGGCGTCGTCGTTGCTAAATGGCATACGCGAGAATTGTCGAGCAAAAGGTATCACTGGTCGCGAGGTAGGAGATCTTGGCGATAAGAGTTCTGAAACGCTAATTTGCTCGACTTTACGCGAGGAACGACCCGATGATGCGATATTGTCTGAGGAACAGACTGTCGATGATCTAGGACGTTTGAAGGCGAATCGTGTTTGGATAATCGACCCTTTGGATGGAACTAGAGAGTTCACCATGTTTGAGCGTAAGGATTGGGCAGTTCACATCGCTCTTTGGGAACGCGTAGAATCCCAAGATTTTCCAGGTGAAGGCCGTATCGCAATCGGAGTCGTAGCGCTTCCAGCTCTAGGCATGGTGTTCAATTCAGCCAAGGTAGTTCTAGAGGCACCAAGCTCAGCTTCAAGAACTCGAGTGTTAGTGAGCGGTAGTCGACCGCCAAGCTGGATCGAAGAATTTGGGTCCGAGGTCAATGCCCAAATCATTGCAATGGGTTCTGCTGGTGCCAAAACAATGGAAGTTGTAATGGGACGTGCCGATGCGTATGTACATGCAGGTGGCCAATACGAGTGGGATTCTGCTGCTCCGGTAGGCGTTGCCCTGGCGGCCGGCCTGCACGCTTCGCGACTTGATGGTAGCGAACTTAAATACAACCAAGAGAATCCGTATCTTCCTGATTTACTTATTTGTCGGCCAGAGTACAAAGACCAACTTTTGCGCGCCGCTCAACGATTTGGAGACCTACATAGTGCCTAGATTGTCAAACCTTGACCGACTTGAATCAGAGAGTATTTACATTCTTAGAGAAGCGGTCGCCTCAGCAGAGCGACCGGTAATGTTTTATTCGATCGGTAAAGATTCGTCTGCTTTACTTCACCTCGCAAAAAAGGCATTTTACCCTGGAAAGCCTCCTTTCCCACTTTTGCACATCGATACCATGTGGGAGTTCCGCGAAATGTATCAGTTTCGCGATACAATTGCGTCTGAAAGCGGGCTAGAACTAATTGTCCATCTCAATCCTTACTGTGTAGAAAACGATATAAATCCTTTCGATTATGGTTCTGCAGTTCATACGGACCTTTGGAAAACCGAGGGTCTGAAACAAGCTCTTGATGCAGGGCGTTTTGACGTGGCACTGGCTGGCGCAAGGCGAGATGAGGAGCGTTCGCGCGCCAAAGAAAGGGTGTTTTCAGTTAGGTCGGCCACGCATCAATGGGACCCCAAGGCTCAGAGACCTGAGCTGTGGAGTAATTATAATACCATGCTGGCTTCAGGGCAAAGTCTAAGAGTTTTCCCACTTTCAAATTGGACCGAGCTAGACGTATGGCAGTACATAAAACGAGAAGGTATAGAAATAGTGCCTCTATATTATGCGAAGCCTCGACCCATTGTTAATAGGGATGGCACTCTTATCATGGTAGATGATGACCGTTTTAGACTTGAACCTGGGGAAATTCCAGAAATGGTGTCCGTTAGATTCAGGACACTAGGGTGCTATCCACTCACCGGTGCTGTTCGATCCTTTGCATCCACACTTGCTGAGATAATTGAAGAACTTAGTTACGCATCGACGTCCGAGCGAGAGGGACGAGTTATAGATAGAGATACTCCCGGCTCGATGGAACGTAAACGGCAAAACGGCTACTTCTAGCACGCGTTGTGATCTTGTTGGGATTGACGATTATTTTGGGGAAGGTGTGACATTGTTGGATGACCGCGGAGAAAAAGATCTTTTAAGGTTGATAACGTGCGGAAGTGTTGACGACGGCAAGTCAACGTTAATTGGTAGATTGCTATACGACACCCAACTTGTTTACTCCGATACCCTGGAACAGCTTGAACAAGATTCAAAACGTCATGGTACGAGGGGTGGCGATGTCGATTTCGCTCTTTTGGTAGATGGTCTCGCGGCTGAACGAGAGCAAGGCATAACAATTGATGTCGCCTATCGATTCTTTGCAACCAAGCGTCGGGAGTTTATTGTAGCTGACACTCCAGGCCATGAGCAGTACACCCGTAACATGGCAACTGGTGCTTCAACAGCTGATTTAGCACTCATCTTGGTAGATGCAACCAAGGGCGTTCTCACTCAAACAAAGAGACATTCTTTCATAGTCAAGTTGCTCGGGATTAAACGAGTTGTACTAGTAATTAATAAATTAGATTTAGTCGGTTATTCGCAGGAGGTCTTTGAAGCGATTCGACAAGCGTATGATACCTTTTCAACTGAACTCTCTCTAAAGAACGTGAACTATATTCCTATTTCTGCCCTTCTTGGAGACAACCTAACGCTTCGAAGTGAGAATCTCAGTTGGTACAAGGGTCCCACGTTGCTTGAGTATCTCGAGACTGTTCTGGTCGGCGATGATAATGACGAACTGCCATTTAGAATGCCGATCCAAAACGTGTTTCGTCCAAATTCAAATTTTAGGGGATTCGCAGGTGCTATCTTTCAGGGAAAAATAAAGCCGAAAGATTCTTTATTGATATTGCCGTCGATGCAAAGAGCAACCGTAAAAGAGATCGTCACTGCCGACGGAAATCTTTCGGAAGCCTCGAGTGGTCAATCTGTGGTGCTTACCTTGGAAGAAGAGCGTGATATCAGCCGAGGAGACCTATTGGTGGCGACGGACAACCCACCCCAAATTGCTGATCGATTTCGTGCGACACTGGTGTGGATGTCTGATCAGGAAATGTTACCTGGAAGACCATATTTACTCAAAATAGGTACTCGGGTGGTTCCAGTCTCCTTCGAGTCTCCCAGATATGAAGTCAACATCAACACCCTGGAACATCTTGCGGCACGAACCCTAGGTCTAAACTCGATTGGAGTATGTCACGGTGCTCTTGGGTCTGCGGTAGCGCTCGAGCCCTACACCAAATCACGTGAACTCGGTGGTTTCATCGTTATCGACAGGGTGACACTTGAAACCTTAGCTGCGGGAATGATCGATTTTGGGTTGCGGCGATCAGACAACATCCACCACCAGGATTTTGAAGTAACACGAGATGCGCGCGCAAGGCTGTTTCGCCATAAATCCGCGGTTGTTTGGTTCACCGGCCTGTCAGGTGCAGGCAAATCTACGATTGCAAACTTGCTGGAGAGGAAACTCTATTTACATGGCATCCATACGTATGTTCTTGATGGTGATAACGTTCGATCGGGCTTAAACAAGGACTTGGGCTTTACGGATGCCGACCGGGTCGAAAATATTCGTCGAGTCGCTGAAGTGTCTAAACTGATGGTAGATGCGGGATTGCTTGTTCTGGTTTCGTTCATTTCACCCTTTCGTGCAGAGCGTGAATTGGCGCGGGGAATGTTGGCGGAAGGGGACTTCATTGAAGTGTTCGTAGACCTAGCTCTTAATGTCGCTGAAGCCAGAGATCCTAAAGGTCTATATAAGAAAGCTCGAGCTGGACAACTGCCTCATTTCACAGGGATCGATTCCCCATACGAAACGCCTGAAAGCCCCGATATACATATAAATTCCGAGTCGCTAGCGCCTGAAACTGCAGCTGAACAGATTTTTCAAGTACTGTTAGACAAGGGTATTATTACCTGAGTCGGCAGTTTTGGTCGATGTGTTTTTCTTATCATAGAAACGATGCTCGCAATGATGTTCCATCTAAAGCGTACAGATTGCGAATTGCAATCGGTTTGATAGATTGGTCAGCTGCCTAGGTGTCTTCTCGGTCTTGGTTGCATACCGATTCGCTTATCCGTGCTAATGCGCCATTCCAGGCTGTGTGCACAGAAGAATTTCTAGCCCATCGATCTGCCTGTTCGGACAAGATTTCAGCGACGAGTTGGCGTGACATTGACGTGAGCATGGCGGCCACCTCCCCAAGCTTCAGAGCAACAAGTCCGATGCCTTTTTTTGAAATTAAAGCGCGAGGAGATTTGATATACGGGCGATTAATGGTAATTGAGATCAAAGTCTTGATACCGTGCTCGCGGGCGAAACGGGTGTATCCCTTTGCGTAATAGCCTTTTTTCCGGCATGCTTCAAGGAACTTTACTCGCCCCTCATCGTGTTCTATTTTAGCTTCTGTCCGAGCGACGCTTCCTATCTGTCGAGCTCGAATTTCAAGATCCCAGTCTTCGCCACCAGTAAGTTGTTCGTTGAAGCCGCCGAGCTGTTCCACAACTGACTTCTTAAAGAATCGCGCCGCTTCTACTACACTTTTATTCTCTAAGTACATAGATCGCTCATACGCACGTACGCTAGTCCAGTAGCCAACTCCAGAAGTGTATTCTGGTACAACCACAGCGACATTTCCCTTTGCGAGTAACGCATGGGCTTGTTCGGCAACTTTAGATTCCAAGATCATGTCGGAATCAATATACCCTATTGATTCTCCGCTGCAAAGTGAAAACCCCATATTACGTTGTGCTGAGCGCTCTGGACCGCCCTGGATTAATTTATCACAATAGGTTTGCGCAATCTGAATGGTGTCGTCTTGTGACCCGTTGTCAACCACGATGATTTCACATCTAATCGATTGTTTTGCAATTGATTCAAGACACTCTTTTAGAGTTCGGCCGGAGTTGCGCGTGGGTACAATTATTGAGACAGAAGGATCACCTCCTGGCGTCACAACGTTGTCACTCCTACTCACAACCCCTCCAAAATTCGCTTCAAAGATCGAATTGCAAATTAGCCTAACAGGGGAGATGCCTACGTCTCATCAAAGTGTTCGAATTTTAGCACTTGAAAACACCTTGGCTTGATTGTCGGTCTTTTATAGCATGCAAATTAACTGGTGATACTGCTGTTTGGTGAGATCCAACGAGCATAGTCGTGTCGTTAGACGGATAATCCGCTAACTATTGCACCTGGTCATAAAATTACACAGAGTGTGTTTTTTAAAAAACTGGATTCCAACTAGGTTCAATTTTATCCCTAGTCTGGTATTGGTAGTGAAATGACTACGTGCCACTGTTCAGGAGCACTTGATACCAGTAGCTCAAGACTTTTTGCGATTTCCTGTGTAAGATAAAGGATCTTTTCACGAACAGAGGTTCCGACCGCATCTTCGGGGAATATTGGACCCATAATCTTTGCTAGGTGCCCGCCCGACTGTGTCATGAAGCAAGCCGCTGGATAGATGGGGGTGTTCGTTCGTAATGCCAAAGTCGCCGGTCCAGAGGATATGGGGAGTTGTTTTGAGAAAAAACTTACTTCCATAGCGGTACCGGACATATCATAATCGCAAGCCATTGCAATCAATTTGCCTGAATTCAGACCATCGAGAATTTGCTTGGTGACAGGCCCTTTTAGAAGTATTGTTTCTAACCCGCGCAGCGACCTAACAAAAACAAACCATTTTTCTAGAATTGGCGGTTTCAGAGGCGCTACGACAGTCGCTACTGGATTGACATAGGCAGATAATACGAATGCGCCCCAGTCCGGATTCCCAATGTGCCCGGTAGCGACTATTGCACCTTTGCCAGTTGCCAACGATTTTCTAAGTGGCTCGTCTCCCTCTATTGTTAGATCAAGCCCGATCCTTTCAGGACTTGCTAGTGGTACCGCCAGGAGTTCGATCCAAAATTTTACATACGATTTGAATGCGGCTAGATTTCTAATCTCTAACTTAATTGGCCCTAATTTGCCCCTTGAAACCAATTTTTGACCCGCCCTAGACCAACGTCGTCTTTCAGGCTGCGTAAGGTAGCGAAATAAGCCCCAGACAGAAGCCAAAAAATTATACGTAAATCGGGGTGCAAACGATGCTATTAGTGCGGACACTACGTACCGAACAAGTGCTTTGGCTTCGCCGCGATTAGTCGTAAGCGCGAAAAGATCAATACAAAAGTCTATACGTCTGCTAATTCGTACGGTGGAAGTTGTTGTCATTGTCGGCTTTGTCCGCCAGGTCTTGGCAAAACACAATAGAAAGTGAGTGTGAAGGAACCGCAGCTCATACACCTAAACATTACTCGATATCAAGAGCTTTGTCTATAAACTTAGCGAAATATACCAGATTTTGTTCGGTCAATGAACTCTTGAATTACCCAACCGTCGCACAATCAATTGTGAAATATTTAGTCAGTTTGTGTCTTGAGCTATACAGAAAATACCTCAACGTTTTCATATTTTTGTGATTTCCGGTATCGCTTGGAGAGGGATCGAGCGTTTACAAATCGGATTGGGAAACTTCGTTTCGAGTGTCTGTATGTTTGGCGGCATTTCCTAGTTCAACCAGATGCGATAATTTGAACCTAAATACGATTGCATGCAGCAATTGCTGTTTGAAAAATAATGGTTGTCAAGCAAGTTTTACTTTGGTACCATTGGAATTGCAATGTAGTGCAAGTAAAGCTCGGGTCGTTTCGGGTGGCATTTGGTAGTTTGGATTGGCCACGGAAGATTTCTGTTGAGTATTTGTAGTTTAGGTGGTGTCGTAAGTGCCGTTAGATTCGCTTGGTGATGCTGACCACGCTGAGCCGGAGCAAGGTGCATTTCAAATATCGGTGATTTTTGATGTTGACGTAGCCGATGAGGATCTGGCACACAAGATAGAAGAAGTTAAATGCGCCTTAGCAGACCATAATGCTGAGCTTATGGTGACATGTCCCTCGGGATTATCTGTTCGTCTTGTCGACGTGGAAGTACTCGCAATCGCGTCGACAAATAGAAGCTATCGCTGGGACACCGCAGCTAATTATGCCAATGGCGAGCTCCTTGCCTTTATCGATGGTTCCAGCAACATCGGCACCGAATGGATAAATTCCGTTTTTGCTATATTTGATGATCCGCGAATTGCATTGGTCGGTGGTCCAGTCCAGCTTCAGGCTTACGACAAGTACGAGCGACTTGGACGAACTATTTTTTCTAGATGTTTGGGAGGAGTTAAAGGCGACGGAAAAACTCCAATTGACCCAAAGAGGCTGTCCAAAATAGGAAATGGATCTAATTTTGTAGTCCGCGCAGATGTGTTTCGCGAGGTTGGTGGATTTCAATCACCGGCAGAAGGAGAAGGACCCTGGTTACGCCTCAGCCACAAAGTGCGTGTTATTCAAGGTGCTAAAGTCGGATGGGACGCAAATCTCGCATCACACGCACGTGCCCCCAGGTTTCTAGGAGACCTCGTTGGCGCTACCGCAAATCTCGGTCGGGAACGAGGTTTTTTAGCACGAAGATATCCAGGTGGCAAATTGTTTGTGCAATCAATGCTTGCATCATTTGGCGCGTTGATCGGCATTGTGTTACTTTTGTCTTTGCTCGCATTTGGCAGTGGAATTGAACGCATCGCGGTTCTTGTCCTCGTTTTCGTTGCGAGCCTCATGGGTTTGCTAGCCATAAAGTTGCTAAGCGACATAAAAGACGGTGTTTCGAGTACTTATCTGGTGGGCCTTTTTTACCCTTTTGTTTTACTGGTATTTGGGTTCTGGTATTTACGGGGTTTTTTTGGATCTGATATGGGACAGATTTCTCCGCCGCGAAAAAGGAATCGACCGCTTCGTATTTTGATTTTGAATTGGCGAGACGTAACTCATCCGTGGTCTGGTGGTGCAGAGAATTATATGCACGAGATTGCAAAACACTGGATCGATTATGGCTTTGAAGTTGGATGGTTGACCCAGCGACATTCGAAAAGTTCTAGACATGACGTCATTGATGGGATTCGAATACACAGGGTGGGCGGGCGTTTATCACTTTACGCCCGAGCAGCAGTTTACTGCATCTTTCGACTCAGGGGTCAATACGACGTGGTGGTGGATTGCGAAAACGGAATTCCGTTTTTTTCCCCGTTGTACACTCGTCTTCCGACAATACTTTTAGTACACCACGTTCATCAAGAGATTTTCAGACGACAATTGCCTGAACCACTTCGATGGATCGCGTCGAGTCTCGAGGGCAAACTAATGCCATGGGTGTATAAAAAGTGTCGAGTAGTCGCGGTATCAGAAGAAACCAAGTCGGACCTCGTTGATTTGGGCTTCGAACAAAATTCTGTCGAAGTAATTAAAAATGGTGTGCATCGACCAGGACAAAATGATACGCCCAAAAATCAAGTTCCGACTGTATTTTGCATGGGTCGCTTAAAACCTCAAAAATCGGTCGATGTTTTAGTTCGTTCCGTTCCTTATCTCGTGGAAAGTCTTGGATCTGTACAGGTTGACATTATAGGACAAGGTCCGGATCTAAATAGGCTCGAGGAACTTGCCTGGACACTAGGTGTGGCAAAGTTTATTCGGTTCCATGGATATGTAAGTTCCGAAATTAGGGACAATCTGGCAGCTTCTGCTTGGGTCGCCGCTTGTCCGTCGGCATTCGAAGGATGGGGTGTCGTATGCATGGAAGCAAGTGCGCGTGGGCTGCCTGTAGTGGCTTCAAATGTTGCTGGTTTGCGAGAGTCAGTGCGCCACAATGAAACAGGGCTTTTATTTGATTATGGGGATGAAAAGGCTTTGGCCGGGAATATTGTCGAATTGGTTCAAAATGAAGGCCTTCGAACAAAGATGGCACTAGCTGGACTGAAGTGGGCGTCGCTCCATACTTGGGAAGCAAGTGCACATGAATTTGCAATTTTATTACAAAAGGTAGTGGGCACGCGAAGATTCATAGGAAGCTTGGACACAGGCAAGATCGTTGCAATTAATCCATCACAGCCCATCGGTGGTCATCGCGAAACTAAGGCCAACGTAAAAGGGGGTAGGGCGAGGGATATGGCTTAATTGTATCAACTGAAAAATTGAACTTCATTCGTATCTGCAATTGATAATAAATGCCAAACAGTTCAAGCGGAATATGCGTACAAATTGAGAATCAATCAATGTTTTCCTGACTAACCAAGAGCTGAAAAACAATTGAAACCGATGACATTTGTTTAACTGTCTAGACAATTGGTGTACAAATAGGTCGTGCTTATCATTACGATGCGAATTTACTTGAGGCCGAAATAGCGACTAATAAATCATGGAACGTAAAAAAATTTATTGTTATCGATGTATCGAAGATAAGAAATATAAAAAGTAAAAATTTGACGATTTCAATTATTTAAAGAAATAACAAATCCTTGATAAATTAGAAAATATGTTAAAAGGGTTATTGAAATGTTTACGTATGTATATAAAAATGCAGGATTAAGATGTGGAATACTACGTGGATACGTGTTGGCAAACTTATGTCATACGACCACATTGCATAAATTAGCTAAGTTTTATAAGCGACAGAAATATTGCGTGAAGTATGTCGTATAAGGAAAAGACTTTAACTCTAATTGTTCCAATTTACAACGAACAGGCACGCCTTTCGGAAAATGTACCGCAACTGATCAGCTACATAGAAAGTTGGGCCACGGGGAGTAGGTTGATATTTGTCGATGACGGAAGTAACGACTTCACGGTTGCCAAGATTGAGGCAATAATTTCTGAATACGCCTCCATATGCACCAGTGTAGAAAAGCGGCCACACCTTGGTAAGGGGGCATCTGTTAGATATGGTCTAAATATGGCGACAACTGAGTTGGCAGCGTTTTGCGATATCGATTTGTCGACTCCCCTAGAGGAACTTTCTCGTTTGGTGGAATTGAGCAGTGAGATTGGTGGACTAGCAATTGGTTCGCGAACACTGCCCGGTTCCCGTACTGTAGAACGCGGGTCTCTAAGAAGAGAAATTGCAGGTCGTACGTTTAACAGTTTGGTGAGGGCACTTCTTTGTCCAGGGATTTACGATACTCAGTGCGGAGCTAAAGCTGCACCGACGCAGGTATGGCACGAAATTTTACGAGATTCGGTCGAGAATGGTTTTGCGTGGGATGTGGAAATTCTAGCAAAAGCTTTGGGGTCGGCAATCAAGGTCTTAGAAGTCGCCGTACATTGGAGTCACGACAGTCGATCACGAGTGAATGTCGGGCGTGACGGATTACGAATGTTGGGCGCAGTCTTTCGTTTGAAGTTTCGGTTGGTATACCATCGACTCAGAACCAACTGGGCAACACTTACCTAACTCGAGCTTGCAAAGGTAAATTTTGACTACAAGGCCGGTAAGTCCTGTTTGTAAGTCACTTTATGAAAAAATGGGTATTTCCTAAGATGTACATCTCGCGACGAAAAGTTCCGGTGGATAGGCGTTACCAAGCAAGTTGGCGTAAATTTGTTATCGCGTACCTGGGACTGTCTTTCCAGGTTATGGGTGGCAACACTAAGGTACGTTTGTTGTAGCTATGTTTTTTGTTTGCGTAGTGTTTGGAATAATTAATAATTATAGTAGCGCTTCTTTGAGTAAAGATTAAGAGAAAAAGACATGGTTTAAATTGCTATGTTAGGGTTAAATTTAGGTAGAGCTTTTACAATTCCAAATGTTTGTTATGGTAACGCCCACTTTAATCCGCGCTTCAAAATTATTGTTATTGAGAAAATCGAACGTCTAAAGAATTTTGATCGTTGTACCGAAATCAGTTGGGTGCAGTAAAATGGAAATGTCTCCGGAAAAGATTTGAGTTTCTGGAACATTGTTCTAATTAAGAGAAAGCCAGATTCTGGGCATGTTAAGGAGCTTTGAAGCCAAGGAGTCGCTCGTACTTTTTACGAAAGGGAGAGGCGCGGTGGCGATCATGGTTACTAAAGCTTTGAACTTGGCCGATACTTTCTCGTAGCTGTATTACTAGCCAATAAGAAAAGATATAAGTACTTTTACATTACTTGGCTGTTAGCAGCCAAGAGTTGATATTAAGAAATAGTAAAAACTAACGACACTTGGCTCATTTTTGGGCACATTTAGAACAACTAGGCGGAAATTGTGGACAATAAAGGAAAACGCGTTTTAGGCGCTGTTAGTTTAGCCTTAATAGTAATTATCGTAGGAATAGTTGCTGTTCCTAAGTTGATTCATCAGCGCTCGAGCGTCGGACCGCCACCAATCTCGACCCCAACGACTGCTGTTCCGAACAGTACCACGGGAACTGTGCAATCGCCATCGTCTCCGCCGCCTGCTAACACTTTCAATGTTGTGAGCTACGGGGCAGATCCAACAGGTGTGAAAGATTCTACTGCAGCGATTCGAAGCGCAATTGTGGCTGCCGAGGCAAAACCTGGTAGCGAAGTATATTTTCCGGCTGGCCGATTTCTATTAGATCAGCCTTCCACAAACTTGTTTGACTTTGTAATCCGACAACCAATCCAAGTTGTAGGTGCTGGCATTGGGGCAACGACAATCGTCAATGAGATTGGTCAAAAGACTCCCGGCGTGAGACTCAGCACAGATATATTTGCAATTGAAGTTGCCCAAGGTACACAAACTGGAGGTGGAAGCGGTACGTCAATCAGCAACATGACTCTAGATAGTGCAACTTATGACGCGGGCACCGATATTATGGATTTTGCCAACCATACCACGTTGAGCAATCTAAAGGTTTTAGCCGCGCGGAGCACCAACAGCTATAACTACAACTCGTTTGGAGTTCGAGTAATTGCGATCTGCAATCCGAGCACAATTTCCACTATTTATCGCGTGGATAATGTCATCAACAATGTAACAATCATTGGACAGGGTCAAGAAGGTACTACCGAGCTTGATCTCTCCTGTCAGGTGGGAACCACAGCTTCAAATATTAACATTGTTGGCAATGGAATAGACATTTTTTATTGTAACAATGACACTTTGACGAATGCCAATCTAACTGGTGGTAGTGATGGAAGTACGCACTATTACACATGGGTAGTAACTGGCTCGTCCAATATAACGCTTAGTAATATTGTGACAAACGGTATAGGTGGGGTGATAGCACCTGACATCTCGTTAGTTAGTCACAATATTACTGTGTCAAATGAAACTATGCAAAATAAGTCTTCATACCTTTACGTGGGAGATTCCAGGAACGTTTCGATCCAAGGAAGCTCGTTAGGTGGTATCGCAGTTGAACCCAAATACACCGTAGCTGGCTTATCGATTACAAACACTTCGTATATTCGGACCCTGTGCAAGCCTGGCACCTCGATAACAGGGTTAATCGGGATGACCTGTCCGGCCGCGTAAACAATAATCGGGTTCCTTGAAAATTCCTGGACTTCGGATTTAGCTTTGAAGCTTAGAGTTGAGAAATCGCTCTTAGCTTCAAACTGTGGCCGAACTCGAATAATGTACCCCGAGTTCGGCTGACCTAATGAGTTATGAGCCTGGTCGGATGGTCAAATGGTTTTACGCAACGCTTTGAAAGATCTAGGCAACGTATAGTTCTCCAATTTGAAAAGCGGACAGACCGCTCGAATTCAAGACGTTTGCAAGGTCTTAACTGACCTAGGTACTTAGGGAAATACCTGTACAAAAAAATTCCCCATGAAGTCGACGTTAAACTATTTGCATTCGCTTGATTCTGCCGTTCGGGGATTCTAGTATGTAAGCAAGGTTTTTCCACCTTACAGATTTTTGAAAGCGGTGACGAGCGATTCTAGAGTCTCAGTCTTATGTGGTACCGGGTCGGGCGGACCGTATTTTGGTTGCTGGCATTGCGCGGTCGGGGAGTTCCTGGCTAATCGAAGCTCTTAAAGCTACGCCGGGTACGAAATGCTGGTATGAGCCCGACAATATCGACGCAGATCCGTTTGGGAAAAAGCCAATCGGTAGTACCGGCTTTGGACCATATCCGATGATTTCGCCTGGCAGTGACGGGGGAGTTCATAAGAGCCTTTGGGATGTTGTGTATAATGGTCGAGTTCCAGTAACTCCCCGTGGCAACATGTTGATGCCTGTTGTAAAGCCGCTTATGAAACTTCCTAAGCCGATATTGCATCCTCTTTTTCGTTTAGGTACAAAGCTTTTTACAATTTTGCCCGGTGGATCTGATCGAGTTGCGGTTAAGTCTGTCTTTACCGCGTTTTGTATCGAGTGGATGGTTGAGCAATACGATCCCAAAGTGGTCATGCTTCAAAGGAATCCGATAAGTATCGTGGCAAGTTGGAGAGATTTAAAGATACCACTGTTTGATTTAGCCACGCGTCCCCAGTTGATCAAAGAGTATGGTGATCGCTACGTTGGCGACCCGCCATCAGAAAGTGATTCAGAACTTACCAAAATCGCGTGGCAGGTGGGATTGGTCACTATGGCGATGGGAGATTCATACGACCGGCATCCAGAATGGCTGTCAGTTGATCACGAAGATCTGTGTGTGGAACCCGCGCGAAAATTTCGTAACCTTTGCGAGAGACTTGATATCCCGTGGTCTGATGCAGTTGCTCAGTATTTGGAGTCCTCGAATCGCCCTGGAACTGGATTTGAACCGGTACGTGTAACGAGCGAGCAGGTCGACAAATGGCTAAAGAAACTAAGTAGTGCTGAAATAGATGAGATCACCCAGGTACTCGCCCGATTCCCGAGAAAGGGCTGGGTGCGAGAACCTGGCCAAAACGAGAGTTGATTTTCAGTGCATGTCGGCGAGGCCAGGATAATTCGTGAAAGCTGATCAGTTATCAAAAGTACGGTTTTCTACCGATGTTCGACGAATTATTTCCGACAATTTAATGGCTACTTTCGCCACTTCGTTTGCTGGTGCGTTAGGTTTTGGACTTCAGGCGCTGGTGAGTAGATCTCTGCAACCTGCGCAATTCGGAAGTGCGTTTGCTCTGATCAGCTTTTACAGCGTAATTGTGCGTCCTGCAGCAACAGTGGGAAGGCTCGTTGCTTGGCTTACAAGCAAAGAACATTCAACCGCAAATGGCAAAAGCGATGCAAGCGTTGATTTGCTTAGGGCTACCCTGAAATGGCTCTTGATTATCGGTTTTGTACTTGCAGGAGTTTCCACCGCGGTGGGTTCCTTGTTGGGTCGTTACATGCACTTGGACTTTGCGGACGTAGTTGTGGCTTCACTGTGCACGCCATTTTTGTTAGCATTCCAGCCATTATTAGGAGCCTTGCAAGGTGACAGAAGATTCCGGTCCTGGAGCAGTCTAAATATTTTGCTTCCCCTCAGCTACGTCATTTTCGTTCTGGTCTTAATCTTTCCGTTTGGGTTGATCGGCGTAATCGCCGGTGTAAGTATTGG